>JAFSNU010000308.1 GCA_017447325.1 Synergistaceae bacterium
GAAGGTAAATTTAGTTGCGGGTCATGAAGTCGAGAAGCGAGTTAATACAGATCCGGCAGTAGTTAAAGCTGCAGCTAAATTAGTTTTGGAGTGCGGAGGCGAGCCCGTAATCGCTGACAGCCCGGGCATAGGAAATTTTGATCGCATAGCTGAGACTTGCGGCATAGCTCAAGCGGCGCGCGAGTTAAATATTAAATGCGTCGAGCTGAAAGAGCCGGTTAAATTAGAGTTAAAGAATAATTTTGACTATAGCTATAGAAATATCGAGGCGGCGAAGCTTGCTGTTAATGCTGACGTGATAATAAATTTAGCTAAATTAAAAACTCACGGGCAGATGCAATTAACTTTAGGCGTGAAAAATATTTTTGGCTGCATAGTCGGAAGAGCTAAGGCCGGCTGGCATTATAACGTTGGATTAAATCGAGACAAGTTCGCGGCGCTGTTAATAGATTTATATAAAAGTATAGCGCCCGGCTTGACTATTATCGACGGCGTTATCGGAATGCACGGCGACGGTCCGACGAGCGGCGAGCCTTATAATTATAATTTGATCGGTGCGGCTGAGAACGCGTTATATTTGGATTTCTGGCTGTGCAAGTTTATGGGGCTTGAGCTTGAAAATTTTGCGCTGTGGCGGGCTGCTAAAGCTAAAAATTTAATCGAGTGTGATTTAAATAATTGCGAGCTTGCCGGAGATTTTGATAAAGATTTTAAATTTAATGGCGTGAAGATCCCAAGAGATCAAAGTTTAAGAAGTTTAAGGCTCTTGCCGAACCTGCCGTTTGTCGAGCGTGCGATGACGTCGAGGCCTGTTCATGTGCCTGAACTTTGCATCGGCTGCGGAAGGTGTGAGGCCGTCTGCGCCGCCGGAGCGTTGAAGCATGATAATAAGAAATTAAAATTTAATTATAAAAAATGTATTAGATGCTATTGCTGCCATGAGATGTGTCCTGTCCACGCGATAAAATTTCAGGACGGATTTTTGCTGAAGCTCGCGAAATTAATTTAATTTTAAATTTTAAAATTATGCTTGAGCATCACGAAAAATTTTTAAAGCTTTAAGGCTCGCGAAATTAATTTAAATTTTATAATAAAATAAACTCCAGTCTTAATTATTAATTATTAATTATTAATTAAATTAAATTAGGCTGGGGATTTTTTATATATTTTAATTTTATATTTTATATAAAGGGAAAAATTATTTGCGATGATAAAAATATTTTTGACCGGGGATAATCACATCGGGCGGGGCTTTAAGTATGATAAGGCGGACGAGCTCGGGGAGCTGAGGCTTAACGCGTTTAAGACTATGGCGGACAAGGCGGCTGAAGAGCAGTGCGATATTTTTGTTATAGCAGGAGACTTGTTCGAGAATAATTATAATTACTCTCAGCACGAGATTGAAAGTTTAATTAATAATTTAAAATCTTTTCACGGAAAAATTTTAATATTGCCGGGCAATCATGATTTTGACTCTGAGAATGTAAAATTATGGCGCGTGTTCGAGAGCAAGGCCGAGGGCAAAATTAATTTGAAAATTTTAAATGAGTTTAAAGTCTATGAGCTGAATGTTAGAGATGAGCGCGTGATGATCTTTCCGGCTTATTGCGACTCGGAACATTCGCCGCAGGGCAAAAATAATTTGGACTGGATCAAAGAATATTTTAATAATAATAATAATTTAGATAATAATATTTATAAGATAGGCATTGCGCACGGAGCTATAGAGGGCGAGACGCCTGACGCGGACAGAAAATATTTCATGATGAGCAAGGACGAATTAAATAATATTAATGTTGACGTCTGGCTTATCGGGCACACGCACGCGCCGTTTCCAAAATATTTAAGTTTAGAGCTTGAATTAATTAATAATAATAAAATTTTTAACGCGGGCTCGCACATGCAGAATGACATTAACGATGGGTCTGAAGGCCAGTGCTTTATTATCGAGCTTAATAATGATAAGAGTATTAAGGCTAAAAAATTTTTGAGCGGGCCGGTTAATTTTAAGAAATTTGATATAGATTTGAACGGCCAGGATTTAAATCAAGAGCTTGATAATGCGTTAGGCAGCTTGAAAGATAATTGCGTTGTCGAGTTAAATTTAACGGGCTTTATTAATAAAAATGATTTTGATAATAGATTAAATATTATAAATAAAAATCTTGAGAGATTTATAGATTATGAAATAAATTATCAGGAGCTGCGGCCTATTATCGACCAAAATATTTTGAAAGAATTTAGTGAAAATTCTTTTGCGTATAAATTTTTGAATAATATCATGGCCGAGCCGGATAATAATGCTGAGGCGTACATGGCTTACTCGTTAATAAAAAGTTTGGAGATGTAGGACTTGCAGAAAGTTTTTGAAGTTAAAGATAATAATATTAATCAAGCTTTAGAGTTTATGAATTTAGAGTTAAATAGATTTAAGCTTGATAATAAAGAATTAATAAACGCGCAGCTAATGGCGGAGGAAGCTCTGGCGAGTTTGATAGCTCATGCGGATTTTAATTTAAATAGTTTCATTAAAATTAAAATTAATAAATTATTTGGAGATATAAAAATCGAGCTGACTGTCCCCGGTGCTGAGTTTGATTTTTTAGGCGAGCAGGCCGCGAAAAATTTTGAGCTTGACGATCTTGAAGATGAGGATTTTAATTTTATAAATAATATTTTATTAAACGCGTTTAAAGATAAAATAAAATATAAGCATGTTAAAGCTGCTAAAAATTCAGGGCTGAATAAAATTAAAATTCACGCGTCGCAGTCGAGATATAGAAATTTATATTTGACTTTAACGGCTTTAATTCTGGCTGCGATTTGCGGCATGATATTAAAAAATATTTTAAGTTTAAAAATTATAAATAGTTTAGATGATAATTTATTGATGCCGTTTAAGACGATGTTTTTGAACGCGGTACAGATTGTTATCGGGCCTTTGGTGTATTTCTCGATTGCGCTTTGCGTGTCGCAGTTTGAAAATTTTAGCGAGTTAGGCAGGGTCGGCGGGAAAATTTTAAAAATTTTCGCGCTGTCGAGCTGTATGGCTATATTAATCGGTATGGGAATTTTTAATTTATTAAAATTTGCCGTGCCATTCGCTGCCTTGGGGGCGCAGGGCAGTATAAGCGCGGCTGCTGCGGGCTTTGAGTTTAAGAATTTTATAGTAAATATAGTGCCTGATAATTTTATTAAGCCTTTTGTTGAGCTTAATGTTCTGCAAATAATTTTTATGGCTTTAGTCTCAGGCGCGGCGGTAATATTAAGCGGAAGTTATTCGCAAAGTTTAAGAAATTTTTTCGATAGCGGCTGCAATTTATTTTCAAGTATTACGGGCTTAATTATGAAGTTAATTCCTGCCGGGACTTTTTGTGTTATATTGTCACTGACGCTTAAGACAGGCCTTAATGCTTTAATGCCGTTTGCGGCAGTGATTTTAATTTTGCTAACCGGATTTTTAGTTTTAGTTCTTGCGTATAGCTTAATAATTTTATTAATTGCGAAATTAAATCCGTTTAAATTTTTGACAAAATATTTTCCGGCGTTTTTAGCGAGCTCGGCCTTGAGTTCGAGCCCGGCGGCAATTCCCATAAATTTAAAGGCGTGCAAAAATTTAGGAGCGCATAAAAAAGTTTACTCGCTGTTAATGCCTTTGGGAACGACGATGCACAAGGCGGCGACGTGCGTTTCTTTGAGCGTGTTCGGCTTGGCCATGGCTAGGATGTACGGAATTGAATTTTCAAGTTCAACGATGCAGTCGGCTTTTATTTTAATTTTTGCTGCGTCAATAGCCGGAGCCGGGGTAGGCGGAGGAATGGGCGAGTTCATGATGGTGCTTGTGCCGCTGGGAATTCCGCCTGAAGGCATAGCTATTATCATGGGAATTGATCCGGTTATAGATATTTTAGTAACTGGCATTAACTGCATGGGCAACGTTGCCTGTTCTATAATTTTGTCTAAGAGCATGGGCTTGTTGGACGAGAGAGTTTATAATAAATAAAAATTTAAAATTTTAAATAAAGGCGTGTTAATTATGCAGAAAGTTTTTGAAGTTAAAGATAATAATATTAATCAAGCTTTAGCTGAAGCTTTAGAGTTTATTAATTTAGAATTAAATAATTTTAAGCTTAATAATAAAGAATTAATAAACGCGCAGCTCATGGCGGAAGAAGCTCTGGCGAGTTTGATAGAACATGCAGATTTTAATTTAAATAATTTTATTAAAATTAAAATTAATAAATTATTTGGAGATGTGAAGCTCGAGCTGACTGCGCCCGGAGCTGAGTTTGATTTTCTTGACGAGCAGGCGGCTCGCAGCTTTGATATTAATGACGAAGACGAGACCGGCGAGGCTTTAGGCTTTATAAATAATATTTTATTAAAGTCTTTCGAAGACAAATTAAAGTATAAGCATGTAAAAAATTATAAAGGCGGCGAGTTTAATCAAGTAAAAATTCTTGCGTCGAAATCGCGGCATAAAATGCTTTACTATACTTTGGCGGCTCTCGTGCTCGGCGCAGTGTTAGGCGTGATATTTAAAAATTATTTAAGCTTAGAAATTTTAAATAATTTAAATAATAATATTTTCACGCCGGTCAAGACGATGATCTTCAGCGCGTTAAAAATGTTGATCGCGCCGATAGTTTTATTCTCGATTGCGGGCTGCATAGCGCAGTTTGAAAATTTCGGAGAGATGGGCAAGGTCGGCGGAAGATTATTAAGCTATATATTTTTATCGAGTATTTTCGCAGTGGCCTTAGGTATAGCTGTATATTATTTATTCAAGCCTTTTGTAGAATTCGGAGTGTTAAAGTCAGCCGCTCAGACTGCAGCAGCCGCACCTCAAAATATTAATTTTTCGGTTAAAGACATGATAGTCGACATAGTCCCGAATAATTTTTTAAGGCCTTTATTAGAGCTTAACATGCTGCAAATAATTTTTATCGCGGTTATAGCGGGCTCGGCTGTTGTGTTAAGCGGCAGCTATGCGCAGACTTTAAGAAATTTTTTCGACGCGGGCGGAGCGTTATTCATAGGCATGATAGGCATTATAGTAAAATTAATTCCGCTCGCTGTCTTCTGCTCTGTAATTTCTTTGATTATTGAAACGGGCGTCGAGTCATTAGCTTTGCTTGTGCAGCTGATATTAATATTTTTAGCGGCTCTATTCTTCATGATAATTTTTTATTTAATATTAATAATTATTTGCAGATTAAATCCGTTGAAATTTATAATTAAATACGCTCCGGCAGGTCTTCAGACTTTTGCGCTTTCGTCAAGCAGCGCGGCAATTCCGTTTAACATGGACGCGTGCAAGAAGCTCGGCATTTCACAAAAAGTTTACGCGCTGGCAATACCTTTGGGCGCGACGATAAACATGCACGGTACTTGCATAATGTCCATAATCTTTCCGCTGTTGACGGCTGTTTTATTCGGCGTCGAAGTGCCAAGCTCTATTATTCCGTCTTTCTGCATGCTTGTGATTATGATTTCAGTCGGAATGCCGGGAATGCCCGGGGTAGGGCTTGCCTTTTATGCAATATTTTTTGAATTTCTCGGCGTGCCGATGGAGGCTATTGGTTTTGTAATGGGATCGGACACGATAGCCGACATGGCTTGCACTATGACCAACTGCATGGGCGACGTCGCCGGCGCGGTGCTTGTATCGAAGAGCATGGGCTTGTTAGACGAGAAAGTTTATAATTCTTAATTAAAATTAAATAAAATCCCCGCTTTAAATTTTAAATTTTAACGCGGGGATTTTATTTTAAAATTTTTTATTAATAAAATCTAATTCTAAATTAAGCTGCCGCAATAATAGTTACAATCATTCCGCCGTCTGTATCTAAATCTTCGTCTATTACATGTCCCCATATTAAAGCGCAGCCTTTCGGGCTTGAATTTGCGATTGACTCAGCTGCTTTGTTCATCTCAAAAAGGGGAAAGTCGCTGCCGGTCTTCATGGATATAATAATACTTTTAATATCTTCAGTATTTATTTGACTGCTTAAATTTCTAAACGCGTCTTTTGCAGCAATCTCTGCTTTGTCAGCACCGCTTGCCCTGCCCGAAGCTTTAAATACAGCCTTGGCATCTTTCAAAAGCGCATATATATCTTCGTAAACTAAATTAATAAAGCCCGGCTTCTCCAACAGCTCCGCGCACTCAACGCCGCCGAGTTTTAAAATTTCTTCATACTCTTTGTCAGCCATAACACAAATCTGCTTTTAATTAAATTAAATAATTAATTTTTAAATTAACTCTTTGCCGCGCATAAAAATTTTTTTAATCTCAAGATTTTTATCAAGCAAAACTAAATTTGCAACTTTGCCCGGCTCAATGCTTCCAATTTTATCATAAATATTTATTGCCTTGGCCGGATTAACAGCCGCGCACTTCACAGCCTGCTCTAAGCTAATAATTTTATTCTTAACTAAAATTTTTAAACAGTCCATTAAATTAGTCACGCTTCCGGCCAGAACATCCGGCGAATCTTTAAGGCCGGTCTTATTGCCGCGCTTAATAAAAATTTGTCCACCGAGTTCATACTCGCCGTCGGGCATTCCCGTTGCCCTCAAGCTGTCGGAAATTATCATAATATTTTCAGCTTTAAACAATCTGAACGCGTTTTTAATCGCAGCTTCATGAACATGAACTCCGTCGCAGATGAGCTCGGCTTTAATTTTATTATTTAAATTTTTTGCAATAACGTCCCGCGCTGTCTCGTGATTAAAATTAAAATTCGCAAGCTCGTCACGCGCAAAATTATTCGCGATATTAAAATTATTTTCACTCGCGGCACTCTGCGCAAAAATTTTATCGTCATAATTTACTTCCTGCAAGCTTGCCCCGCCATTCGCAAAATTATTTTCGTCATTAAAATCAACGGCGGCCAAGATCGGCCCGGGCTGCCTGTGATTAATCCCGTTCATAGCGTTATATAAATGCGTGATGTGATTTATGCCGGCATTAAACGCATTTAAAGCAGTGTCATAGTCCGTGCATGTGTGAGCGAGCGACAGGCGAACATCTTTAAAATTTTCGCGAATATATTTTATAAAATTTATCGAGCCGTCAAGCTCCGGCGCAACGCAGCAAATTTTTATTAAACTTCCAGACGCGTCATAAAATTTTTCAAATAAATTTATGTCAGGCTTGATCGCAAATTTAGGATCTTGAGCTCCGCACTTCTCCGGCGAGATAAACGGCCCTTCAAGATTTATTCCGACAAGCTCAGCGCAATTTTTTAATTTTAAATTTCTAAAATCTTTCGCGTTAGCTAAAATTTTTAAAATTTTCTCAGCATCAAGCGTCATAGTAGCAGGGCAAATATTTAAAACTCCTTGACGAGCTTGATACTCCGCAATATTTTTCAGCGCGTTTATATTCCCGTCGCACAAGTCAAAGCCCATGCACCCGTGAAAATGAATGTCAGTCAGTCCCGGGATTATAAATAAATCCTGCGCATTTATAACTTCATCATCAAAATTATTTTCAGGCAAAAAATCGGAGACGCCGGAAATAACGTCGCCGTTTATCTCAAGCGTCCCCGATCTAAATTCGCATTCAGGGCTATAAATAAGCCCGTTGATTATACGCATTTAAATTTAAACTTTAAAATTATTCGGCCTTGGCCTCCGGCTTTACTTCCTCGGCTTTTGCCGCAGCGTCCTCAATAGCTGCCTTTAACTCTTCAGCCTTAACTTCCGGCGCGGCTGCTTTCACTTCCTCAGCCTTGACTTCAGCCTCCGGCTTCGGCTCTTCAGTCTTCACTTCCTCAGCTTTGACTTCAGCCTCCGGCTTCGGCTCTTCTGCTTTCACTTCTTCAACTTTAACTTCAGCCTCCGGCTTCGGCTCTTCTGCTTTCACTTCTTCAGCTTTAACTTCAGCTTCGGGCTTCGGCTCTTCAGTCTTCACTTCCTCAGCTTTAACTTCGGCTTCGGGCTTCGGCTCTTCTTTAACTTCAGGCTCGCTCGCGGCCTCCGGCTCTTCGGCTTCAGCTTCCGGCTGCGGGAACAACGACGTATCAAATATCTCGACCTGCGCCTTGTCCGTCAGTGATTTATAAAACGCCTGAAGTCTCACGCGCTCTTCCTGCTGAGTCAAGAGCGTC
>JAFSNU010000309.1 GCA_017447325.1 Synergistaceae bacterium
CATGATCACCGGCGCAGCTCAGATGGACGGAGCGATTCTCGTCGTCAGCGCAGCCGACGGCCCGATGCCCCAGACCCGCGAGCACGTTTTGCTTGCCCGTCAGGTTAACGTCCCGGCGCTTGTTGTCTTCATGAACAAGACCGACCAGGTTGATGATCCTGAGTTGTTAGACTTAGTCGAGATGGAAGTCCGCGAGCTTCTTAACAAGTACGAGTTCCCGGGCGATGACATTCCGATTATCAGAGGCTCAGCTCTTGAAGTGTTGGAGAAGGGCAACGGCACTCGCGAAGACCCGATCTGCAAGCCGATTTGGGACTTGATGGACGCATGCGACAGCTATATTCCTGAGCCGGTGCGCGATATCGATAAGCCGTTCTTAATGCCGATCGAGGACGTGTTCACGATCACGGGACGCGGCACGGTTGTTACCGGAAGAGTTGAGCGCGGAATTATCAAGGCCGGCGAAGAGGTCGAGATTCTTGGAATGACCAGAGACACGAAAAAGACGGTTGCTACGTCGCTTGAAATGTTCAGAAAGATTCTTGACGACGCAGAGGCCGGAGACAACGTCGGCGTGTTGCTCAGAGGCATTGACAAGGATCAGGTTCAGCGCGGACAGGTTCTTGCAAAGCCTGGCACTGTCAAGCCGCACACGAAGTTTAAGGGCGAAGTTTACGTCTTAAAGAAGGAAGAGGGCGGACGTCATACGCCGTTCTTCTCAAATTACAAGCCCCAGTTCTATTTCAGAACGACGGACGTTACCGGAACGATTAAGCTTGCCGAGGGTGTTGAAATGGTCATGCCCGGCGATAACGCGACTTTCGAGGTCGAGCTTATTCAGCCCATCGCAATGGAAGTCGGACTTCGTTTCGCAGTCCGCGAGGGCGGCCATACGGTAGGCGCAGGCGTTGTTACTGAGATTATTGAATAATAATAATTAATTTAATTTAAAAATTTTAAAAATTTGAATCGAGGTCTGTCAGGTGGCAAGGAGAATCCGCATAAAGCTTAAGGCGTTTGACCACAGGATTCTTGATACATCGGCGGCTCAGATCGCGGACACGGCTGAGAGCACGGGCGCAAAAGTTTCCGGCCCCGTGCCTCTCCCGACCGAGATTAACAGAGTCACGATTTTGAAGTCTCCGCATAAGGATAAGGACGCGCGCGAGCAGTTTGAAATGAGAACGCACAAGCGTTTAATTGATATTATTGATCCTACTCAGAAGACGATGGACGCGTTAATGCAGCTGAACTTGTCTTCAGGTGTGGATATTCAGATAAAATTATAAATATTATTTAATTTAAATTTAAAGCTTTAAAAATTAAAAATTTAAGTTATAATATTTTTTTGTGATTTAATTATTTTTAAGGAGAGGAATTATTTAATGGCTATTGGGTTACTGGGGAAGAAGCTCGGCATGACTCAGATATATGATTCTGAGGGACAGGCCGTCGCTGTCACTGTGATAGCGGCCGGGCCTTGTTTAGTCGCTGCCGTCAGAACCCCTGAACAGAACGGATATTCCGCCGTTCTTCTCGGCTATGGGGCTGTTAAAGCTCAGAAGCTGTCCAAGCCCGTCAAAGGTTTCTTTGACAAGAATAAGCTTGAGCCTAAAAAAGTGCTTCGCGAGTTCAGACTTGAAAAAGTTGACGGCTACGAAGCAGGGCAGGAGCTTAAAGCGGATTTGTTTGAGGCAGGAGAGAAGATCGACGTCACTGGTATTAGCAAAGGTAAAGGCTTTGCCGGAGTTATTAAGAGACATCATTTTGGCGGTCAGCAGTTCAGCCACGGTACGTCAGTCGAGCATAGACACGGCGGATCGAGCGGAGCTATTTCGTATCCCGGCCGCGTGTTCCCGGGCAAGAGAATGCCTGGCCACATGGGCAGCGAGAAAGTGACTGTTAAAAATCTTACGGTTATGGCCGTTGACGTTGAGAATAATCTTTTGCTTGTGAAGGGCGCAGTGCCCGGCTCAAAAGACAGCCTGCTCACTCTTCGTAAAAAGGGATAAGAAGGAAGGAGGCTGAAGATTATGCCAACGGTTAAAGTTTATGAATTTAACGGCGACAGAGCCGGCGAAATGGAACTTCCGGAAGCTATATTTGACGTGCCGCTGCATGTGGCTGCTATGCACCAGGTAGTAGTTGCGCATTTGGCAAACTGCCGTCAGGGAACGCATAAGGCTAAGACGCGCGGCGAGGTCAGCGGAGGCGGCAAGAAGCCGTGGAGGCAGAAGCACACAGGACGCGCCCGTCAGGGAAGCACGCGTTCGCCAATTTGGATTCACGGCGGCGTAGCTCACGGACCGAAGCCAAGGGACTATCACCAGAAGGTTAATAAGAAAGTGCGTCGTCTGGCTTTATTAAGCGCTTTATCGTCAAAAGTCAGAGACGAGCTTATGCTTGTAGTGAAAAATATGCAGCTTGACGCTCCGTCAACTAAGACAATGAACGCGTTTATTAAAGCTGTTAATGCTGAGAAAGTGCTTGTTATTTATCACGCTGAGGGCGAGAATATCGCGAGATCAGTAAGAAATATCCCGGGCGCAAAGTGCATTAACGTTGCGAGCATTAACGTTTATGACCTCCTGAACTCAAAGACTCTGGTAGTAACGCCGGAGGTTGTCGCAAAGCTCGAGGAGGTTTACTCAAGATGAATTTAACGGCGCATGATATTATAATTCGCCCGATTATTACAGAAAAAAGCAGCTCGTTAATGGAGCTGAATAAATATACGTTTGAAGTGCATAAAAGCGCGAATAAAATTCAAATTCGCAAGGCAGTCGAAGAAGTGTTTAAAGTAAAGGCTTTAAGCGTAAACACGATAAACGTCAAGGGCAAGCCTAAGCGCATGGGCATGAACAAGGGCTATACCCGTTCATGGAAAAAGGCGATCGTGTCGTTGCCTGAAGGACAGCGCATTGAATTTTTCGAGGGCGCGTCGGCATAAAGGGGGATTTTAAATAATGTCTATTAAGCAGTTTAAGCCTTATACCCCTGGCCGCCGTCAGATGACAATTCAGGGGCGCGAGGATATTACGGCAAAAAAGCCTGAGCGTTCGCTTGTAACAGAGCTTAGAAAGCACGGCGGACGCAATAACACAGGCCGCGTGACGATGCGTCATATCGGAGGCGGTCATAGACGCAGCTATAGAATTATAGATTTTAGACGCGATAAGATCGGCATTCCGGGCAAAGTTGCGACGGTCGAGTATGATCCGAATAGAAACGCGAGAATTGCGCTTGTAAATTATGTTGACGGCGAGAAGCGTTATATTATATTGCCGAAAGGCTTAAAAGTCGGCGATGTAATTTTGGCTGGAGCTGAGGCTGATATTACGCCCGGCAACGCGTTAAAGCTGAAAGATATTCCGGTTGGAACTATAGTGCATAATTTGGAGCTGCAGCCCGGCTGCGGAGCTAAGCTTGTGAGATCAGCCGGAACGGCAGCGCAGGTAATGGCTAAAGAGGGCAAGTACGCTTATATTAGAATGCCGAGCGGCGAGCTGAGATTGATTTTGCTCGAGTGCATGGCGACCGTAGGACAGGTTGGCAATGAAGAGTATGAAAATATCTCGCTTGGCAAGGCCGGAAAGACGCGCTGGAAGGGACGCAGACCGGTTGTTCGCGGTATGGTCATGAATCCGGTTGATCACCCGATGGGCGGCGGCGAAGGCAAGAGTAAGAGTAACAAGCACCCGGTGTCGCCGTGGGGTACGCCTGCAAAGGGCTATCGCACACGCAAGCGCAAGGCGTCCGACAGATTGATTATTCGTCGGCGTTATGATAAGTAGTAATTAACAGGAGGACTTTTATAAAAGATGGCTCGTTCAGCTAAAAAGGGGCCTTTTATCGAGCAGAGGCTTCTTGCTAAAATAGAGGATATGAATGTGTCTGGCAATAAAAAAGTCATCAAAACATGGTCCCGCCGTTCAACGATCGTGCCGCAGATGATTGGGCACACGATCGCCGTTCATAATGGACGGATGCACCTGCCTGTTTATATAAGTGAAAATATGATCGGGCATAAATTAGGCGAGTTCGCTCCGACCAGAAAATTTGGACATCATGCTGGTCAGGAAAAAGCGACCAAGGGCAAATAAGGAGGCGGCGTAAGTTACCATGGCAGATGAAAAGAAATTTGCCGCGCGGGCGATGGTTCGCCAAGCCAGAATCTCACCGTTTAAGGTGCGTCAGGTGCTGGCTTTGATACGCGGCAAAGGCGCGGAAGAGGCGTTGACTATTTTAAAGTTCAGCCCTCAGAAGGCCGCCAGAATAGTGTATAAAGTATTGCAGAGCGCAGTGGCAAACGCGGAGCATAATTTTGGAATGGACATGGATAAATTATATGTCCAGACTGCTTTCGCTGATCAGGGACCGATGATGAAGCGTTTCCGTCCTGTGTCTATGGGACGCGCCCATCCGTATGTACACCGTACGTCCCATGTTACGGTCTGCGTATCGGAACGTTAGGAGGGTTTTAATTTGGGACAGAAAGTTCATCCCGTAGGCTACAGACTCGGCGTAACGGCAGAATGGCAGTCTAAATGGTATGCCGGCCGTAAAGATTATGCTAAGAAGCTTCACGAGGATTTAAAGCTCCGTGAATATATAATGAAGAAGTGGGACGGCGCGGGGATCTCGAGAATTGAGATCGAGCGCGTCGGCAATGTAATTAGATTTACGATTTGGACGGCGAGACCAGGCGTAGTAATTGGACGCAACGGCGCTGAAATTCAGGCTATTAAAGACGAGTTGGGCGCGATGACGGGCGCTAAGATTATGGTAAACGTCCATGAGATTAAGAACCCGGATGTCGAGGCGCAGCTTGTTGCTGAGGGCATCGCGGCATCGCTTGAGAGACGCGTGTCGTTTAGAAGAGCCATGAAGCAGGCTATTTTCAGAGCGACGAAGGCCGGAGTTTTGGGCGTTAAGGCTCAGGTTGCCGGACGTTTAGGCGGAGCTGAAATCGCCAGAACTGAATGGTATAACGAAGGCCGTCTGCCGTTATCGACTATTAAGGCCGATATAGATTATGGATTTGCCGAAGCTAATACTATGTACGGAGTTATCGGCTGCAAGATTTGGATTTATAGAGACAGAGATAATGAGCGCCCGATGGCTATGCGGACTTCACGCCGTGAACGCGGCGGAGATCGCGAGAGAGATAACAGGGCGGACAGGGCAAGGGGGTAATTTGCAATGCTTATGCCCAGCAGGGTTAAATATAGAAAATCCCACAGGTCCCCGCTCCGCGGAATATCTAAGGGCGGCACGACAGTAGCTTTTGGCGACTGGGGGATTCAGGCTCTTGAAAACGTATGGCTTACGGCGAGGCAGATAGAGGCTGCGCGTGTTGCCATTTCAAGAAAGATGAAGAAAGGCGGCAAGATCTGGATTAGAGTTTTCCCGGACAGGCCTTATACTAAGAAGCCCCTTGAAACCCGTATGGGTAAGGGAAAGGGTGCGCCTGAGTTCTGGGTTGCCGCTGTTAAGAGAGGCCGCGTGCTTTTCGAGTTCGCAGGAATTACGCCTGACTTGGCTGAAGAGGCCTTTAGAACGGCGTCGCATAAATTGCCGGTGAAAGTGCGCATGGTGTCAAGGGAAGGTTTGGGTGGTGAAAACTAATGGATGCGAAAGAGCTTCGAGAACTTTCTGTTGAGGAACTGCAGGATAGATATCGTCAGTATAAGGAAGAACTCTTTAACCTTCGTTTCCAGAACGCGGTCGGACAGCTCAAGAACACGAGCCGCATACGCGAGGTCCGCAAGATAATAGCCAGAGTGCTGACTATAGCCGGCGAGAAACGCCGTGCTTTGGAGTCCGCCGCCGAGTAGCGCTTAGGAGGTTTATTTAGTTATGGAAGAGGCAGTAGTTGTCCACCGTAAAATGCGCGTGGGCACTGTAGTAAGCAATAAAATGGACAAGACCGTAATCGTCAAGGTCTCCCGTTTAGCCGAACATCCCTTGTACGGCAAGCGTATTAAACGCGCTAAAAAATATGTTGCGCATGACGCTGAAAATACGTGCAGGATCGGCGACGAGGTGCGTATTAGAGAGACGCGGCCTTTGAGCAAGACGAAGCGCTGGGAATTGGTCGAAGTGGTCAGACGCGCTCCTGTCTTTGATACGCCCGGGGAGGAGTAACAGATGATTCAGCTGACGACTGTATTGAACGTGGCTGACAACTCCGGAGCCAGAAAGTTATTTTGCATTCAGGTAATGGGAGGCAGCAAGCGCAAGTACGGCACTATCGGCGATGTTATAGTTGCGTCGGTGCGCGAAGCAATTCCTAATAGCAACATAGCTAAAGGCTCGGTTGTAAAGGCCGTAATAGTTAGAACTAAAAAAGAAATTAGAAGACGCGACGGCTCTTATGTCAGATTTGACGATAACGCGGCGGTTATAATCGACGCGAACGGCGAGCCTAAGGGAACTCGTATTTTCGGGCCCGTAGGCAGAGAGTTAAGAGCCAAGAAATACATGCGCATTTTATCTCTTGCGCCTGAAGTAATTTAGGAGGCTGATATTATCATGTCTGTGAGACTTAAGAGAAACGACAGAGTTCGCGTAATATCAGGAAAAGACAAGGGTAAAGAGGGAAAAATTCTTAGAAGAATTCCTGAGCGCGATTTAATAGTAGTTGAGGGCGTTAACATGGTGTCGCGCCATTTAAAGCCCACGCAGAAGAACCCGCAGGGCGGAATTAACAAGCAGGAAGCGCCGATTTACGCGTGCAAGGCAATGCTTGTGTGTCCGCAGTGCGGTGCTGCTACGAGAGTTGCGGCGTCGTTTTTAGAGAACGGCAAAAAAGTTCGTGTCTGCAAAAAATGCGGCGAAATTATCGATAAAGATAAGGCTTAATTTAAGTAGGGAGGATAAATTAAAATGATTCCGCGCATGTTGGAAAAATATAAAAAAGAAATTGCGCCCGCCCTGCTTAAGGAATTTGGCTATAAAAACGTCATGCAGATTCCTAAAGTGCAGAAAGTAGTCGTGAATATCGGCGTAGGCGATGCTAAGCTTGATATAAAGTTTATGGATGTCGCGATTGCCGAGTTAAGAGCGATTACCGGCCAGCAGCCGTTGTTAAAGCGCGCTAAAAAGTCTATAGCCGGCTTTAAAGTTAGACAGGGAATGCCTGTCGCATGCTCTGTGACTTTAAGAGGCGCGAAGATGTGGGAGTTTTTAGACAGGCTTGTGTCTTTGTCACTGCCTGGAATTAAGGACTTTCAAGGCGTGTCGCGCAAAGGCTTTGACGGCCGTGGAAATTATAATTTAGGTCTGCGCGAGCAGTTGATTTTCCCTGAGATAAGTTACGATAAAGTTATAAGATCAAGAGGCATGAATATAGCTATTGTGACGACGGCTCAGAATGACGAAGAGGCGTACGCGCTTCTTAAGGGCATGGGAATGCCTTTTAGCAATCGTTAAAGCAGGGGGTTATTGAAAAATGGCAAGAAAAGCAATGAAGTATAAGGCGAAGTTACCCCCGAAATTTGAGGCGCGGCAGTATAACAGATGCCCGCTTTGCGGCAGGATACATGGATATATGCGCATGTTCGATATGTGCCGCTGCTGCTTCCGCAAGCTGGCTCGGGAAGGAAGAATTCCCGGGGTCGTAAAGTCAAGCTGGTAGCTGTTTCTGGGAGGCAATGGAGAAGAATGTACGTAAATGATCCGATAGCGGATATGCTCACGAGAGTGCGCAACGCGAACATGATTTATAGCGAGAGCGTCGATATTCCGACAAGCAAGATGAAGTTAGCAATCGCCAGAATTTTGAAAGACGAGGGCTATATAAAGAATTTTAAGATGGTGACAGATCCTAAAAAATCTTACGCGTCTATACGCATTTATTTGTCTTATGGAGCAGAGCGTGAGAGAGTAATTCAGGGACTGCGCCGTATCAGCAAGCCAGGACGCAGAATTTACGTCGGCAAAGACAAACTGCCGGTAGTAATGGGCGGCTTAGGTCTTGCTATTCTCTCGACTTCACAAGGCTTGAAGACGGGCGCTGAGGCCTCGAAACTTGGTCTCGGCGGCGAAGTTTTATGCTACGTTTGGTGATGGACGAGGGGAGGCTGAATAAATAAATGTCTCGTATCGGACGCAAGGCAGTTGATATTGTAAAAGATGTCACTGTTAATGTTAAAGATGAGAAAATTGTTGTAAAAGGGCCTAAGGGCGAGTTAAGCACGCCGTTAATGCCGGGTATTAAAGTTGAGATAGCTGACGGCAAAGTGCATGTTTCACGCGCTAATGACGAGAAGCAGATGCGCGCATGGCACGGCATGACGAGAGCTTTAATCGCAAATATGGTCACTGGCGTATCTCAGGGTTTCAGCAAGACTATGGAAATAGTCGGAGTAGGCTGGAGAGCGCAGATGCAGGGCAAGAAGCTTGTATTAAATTTAGGCTACTCGCATCCTGTTGAGTTTACTCCGCCTGCGGGAATTGAGATAGTAGTAGAAAATCCCATTAAGTTTATAGTTAAGGGTATTGATAAAGAGCTGGTTGGACAGACCTGCGCGTTAATCCGCCAGTATCGTCCGCCGGAGCCTTATCACGGCAAGGGAATACGCTTTGAGAACGAGCATATTATCCGTAAGGCCGGCAAGACGGGCGCGAAATAATCAGGGGGGTTAATTATATTATTATGAAGAAAAGAACCAGAACTGATATGCGCGTCATGCGCCACGAGAGACTTCGCCGTACGCTTGCGGGCACGGCGGAGAAGCCGAGAATGGCAGTCTTTCACAGCCTTAAATATATTTATGTGCAGATAATCGATGATGATAAAGGCTTTACGCTGACGTCTGCGTCAACGCTTGAAAAGGCTTTGAGAGAGCAGCTTAACGGCAAGACTTGCAATATCGAGGCTGCGAAGGTATTAGGAAAGCTCGCGGCTGAACGCGCAAAGGCAAAGGGAATTGAGTCGGTAGTATTTGACAGAGGCGGACATATGTATCACGGCAAAGTTAAGGCTTTAGCCGAGGCAGCCCGCGAGGCCGGACTCAAGTTTTAAGAGATTTTAAAGATCAGAAAGAGCAGGCTGATTATGATCAAAAAGCGAATAGACGCTAAATCCCTTGAGTTGCAGGAGCGCGTTGTTGCGATAAACCGCGTGAGCAAAGTCGTTAAGGGAGGCAAACGTTTTAAATTTGCGGTTCTTGTCGTTGTCGGCGACGGCGATAAATATGTTGGAGCAGGAATCGGCAAGGCAAAAGAAATAGCTGAAGCTGTGCGCAAGGGCATTGAAAAGGCGAGCAAAGAGCTTGTAGCTATCAGACGCGACGGCGACACTATGCCGCATCCTGTGACTGGTGAGTTCGGAGCTGCGAGAGTTTTATTAAAGCCGGCTCCGGCAGGAACTGGAGTTATCGCAGGCGGAGTTGTCCGCGCGATTATGGAGCTCGGCGGCGTGAAAGACGTTGTGACTAAAGTTGTCGGACGCACGTCTAATGCAATTAATATTGCTTGGGCGACGCTTGAGGCTATAAAAGAGACGAGAACGGCTGAAGAGATTTATAAACTTCGCGGCAAGCTTGGAACTGAGGCCGAGGGCGAAGTTGTGTCTGATGTCATGCCGGAAGCTGCTTCTGCAGATTAATTAATTTAATTATTTAATTTAGGAGGAGCAGATTATGGCTAAGATAAAGGCAAAATGGGTTAAGAGCGCGATAGGATTTTCGGAAAGGCAGAAACGCACTATTAAGGCTCTTGGCTTTAAAAAATTAAACTCGGAAGTCGAGCATGATGACACGCCTCAGATTAGGGGCATGATTGAACACGTCCGTCATTTAGTTAAGTGGACGGTAGAAGAGTAAAACAGGACTGAGGGAGGCGAGTAGTTAACATGAATATTCATGATCTTAGACCTGCTGCCGGAGCTACGCACAAGGCAAAGCGCCTTGGACAGGGATTAGGCAGCGGCACGGGCAAGACCTCAGGCAAAGGACACAAGGGACATAAGGCCAGAACGGGCGGCGGAGTGCGACCGGGCTTCGAGGGCGGACAGATGCCCTTGACCAGAAGGACGCCGAAGCGCGGATTTAATAACGCGCGTTTTGCGAAAGTCTTTCAGGTTGTTAATATTGAATCTCTTGATAAAAAATTTGAAGCCGGACAGGAAGTTAATGCCGAGGCTTTAAAGAGCGTAAGGCTTATTGATAGCTTGGACGTGCCGGTTAAAGTTTTAGGCAGGGGCGAGCTTAGTAAAGCTCTTAATGTCAAGGCTGCGGCTTTTAGTAAAGGCGCGGAAGAAAAAATTAAGGCGGCCGGCGGTTCGGCTGAGGTGATCTAACGTGTTTGGCTCTTTCGGCGACGCGTTTAGGCTTCCTGATTTAAAGCGAAGAATATTTTTCACGCTCGGAATTTTGTTTATCTTCAGGGTCGGTGCTTATATCCCGACCCCGGGCGTTGATAGAGCTGCTTTAGCGGGTTTGTTGAGCAGCGGCAGCAGCAGCCTTCTTGACTTCTTGAACTTATTTTCAGGCGGAGCGTTAAGCCGTTTCGGAATTTTCGCGCTGGGAGTTGCGCCGTATATTAACTCGAGCATTGTCATGCAGTTATTAGTGGTAATTTTCCCGGCTTTAGAGAAAATTCAAAAGGACAGCACTGACGGTCATAAAAAGATAGTTCAGTGGACGCGCTACGGAGCTGTATTGTTCGCAGTTGTTCAGGCAATAGGAATGACGGCTTGGATTGGAAATTTAGGAATATTTTCAGGATCGTTCTTCGACGCTGCTTTAATAGTAATCACGCTCACGGCCGGATCTATGGCTGTAATGTGGTTAGGCGAGGAATTGACAGATCACGGCGTAGGCAACGGCATATCTTTATTAATCTTTGCCGGTATCGTCGCGAGAATTCCTGACGCTATAATCACGACTTGGACGATGATAAGCGCGTCAGGACAGACGCCCCAGCAGATTATAATTTTGTTAATCGCACTGGCTTTGATGGTTGCTGTTGTTGCCGGCTGTATTTTATTGCAGGAAGGCCAGCGCAGGCTGCCTGTGCAGTACGCAAAGCGCGTTGTGGGCAATAAAGTTTACGGCGGACAGAGCACGTTTATTCCGTTGAAAGTCAATCAGGCCGGAGTTATACCGATAATTTTTGCGTCATCTTTGTTGATATTCCCGTACACGATCGCGAATTATTTTACTGGAAATTCTGTTGCTGAGTTCTTTAAATTTTTGTTTGAGCCTAACAGCATATTTTATATTTTATGCTATGTAGCTTTAATAATATTTTTCTCGTATTTTTACACGGCTGTTGTGTTTAATCCGAATGACATAGCTGACAACATGAAGAAGTACGGCGGATTTATTTTAGGCATCAGGCCCGGTCAGCCGACTTCTGATTATATTACTAAAGTCATGGAGCGCATAACGCTTGCGGGCGGAATATTCTTAGCTATAGTAGCGTTAATCCCGAATATTATGTCGTCTGTTTTAGGAATTAGAAGTTTCTATTTTGGAGGCACGGCTGTATTAATAGTTGTAGGTGTTGCAATGGACACGATACAGCAGATAGAGGCGCAGCTGTTAATGCGGCACTATGACGGCATTTTAAAGAAGACTGGCGGCAAGTCCGGCAGCTTGTTGAGAGCTTAAAGAGAGGCGGTTGTAAAATGAGATTAGTTCTTTTAGGAGCTCCTGGAGCTGGGAAAGGCACTCAGGCCGCCTTTCTCAGAGAGCGGAACGAGGGCGTGCATATATCGACCGGCGATATTTTCAGAAAAAATCTGAAAGAAGAGACGCCGTTGGGACTCGAGGCCAAAAAGTACATGGATCAGGGTGCGCTTGTGCCTGACGAGCTTGTATTAAAGATGGTCTCGGCGCGTTTAAGCGAGAACGATGCTGCTGAAGCTGGATTTTTGCTTGACGGATTTCCCAGAACTGTAGCGCAGGCCGAATTTCTTGAAAAGTTTTTAAGCGAGCATGGAAAGAAGCTTGACGCAGTGTTATTATTTGGCGTTGACGACGAGCTGTTAGTAAGCAGATTGTCAAACCGCAGGACTTGCAAAGCTTGCGGCGGGATTTTTAATTTGCTTGCTATGAACGCGCATGATGATAAGCATAAATGCCCGTCATGCGGCGGCGAGTTATATCAGCGCGACGACGACAACGAAGAGGTTATCAGAAAGCGTTTGAAAGTATTTCATGAACAGACAGAGCCTTTAATTGATTTTTATAAAAATAAAGGCTTGTTGAAAGTCGTGAATGCCGAGGCTGCTGATACGCCTGAAATGGTTTACGACAGGGTGAAAGCTGCCCTGAATTTAAAATAAATTAAATGATTCATCTGAAAAACTCTGATGAAATAGCTCTTATGCGCCGAGCCGGAAGAGTGACGGCTGATGTTTTAGAGAAGATGCGGGAGCTTGTGCGGCCCGGCGTATCAACAGGCGAGCTTGACAGAGCGGCTGAGGAATATATTTTATCGTGCGGAGGCAAGCCGGTATTTAAAGGCTTTAAAATGGGTCGTTCTATTCCCCCATTTCCCGGGACTATATGCGCGAGCATAAATGAAGAAATAGTGCACGGTATTCCAAGCTTTGAGAGAAAGCTCGAAGAGGGCGATATTCTTAGTGTTGACGTAGGAGTTTTATTAGATGGCTATTGCGGGGACGCAGCATGCACTTATCCCGTCGGCAATATAAGCCCTGAGCGGCAGGCGTTATTGGATGTCACTGAATTATCTTTAAATAATGCTATTAAAGCTGCTGTGAAAGGCAACACGTTAGGCGATATCGGCTATGCCGTAGAGTCTTGCGTTAAAGCTAAAGGCTATGGAATAGTCAGGGATTATACAGGCCACGGGATAGGCAAAGACATGCACGAAGCGCCTCAAGTCTTGAATTACGGGAGACCGGGGCGGGGAGTAACTTTGCAGAAAGGCCTTGCGATAGCTATAGAGCCGATGATCATGTCCGGCGGCGAAGATGTTAAAGTGGCCGAAAACGGCTGGACGGTTTTTACTGCCGACGGTTCCGATGCGGCGCATTTTGAGCGGTCAATCGTCATTACGGACGAAGGGCCGGAGGTTTTAACTCCTTGGACAAGTATTATGCAGGCCAGATAGTTAAGTCTAAACAGGGTAAGGACACGGGTAAAATTTATGTCGTTACTGGTATATTATTGCTTGATGAAACTGGAAAAACTGGAGTAAAACGGCTTGCGCTGGCTGACGCGGAGAAATTTAATGTTAATAAGCCTAAATTAAAAAATCCGGCGCATGTGCAGATTTTTAAATATAATAAATTTTGCGATGAGTTAGCCGGAATAATAAAGCAGGGCAAAGATATTAATAAAGGCCGTTTAAGTCAGATTATTGCAAGTTTAGAAAATGCGTGAATTTAAAATTTAAAAATTTTAGTCGGAACAGGAAAGGCAGGGCAGTTTATGGCAAACGCTGACAAGTCAAATACGGGTAATGTTAATAATAACGGCGGCGGAACGGGCAAAGAGGATGTTATCGAGGCAAAAGGAGTTATATCTGAGCCTCTGCCGAACGCGATGTTCAGAGTTGAACTCGAGAACGGGCATAAGTTATTAGCTCATGTGTCTGGGAAAATGCGGATGCATTTTATAAGAATTTTGCCGGGCGATAAAGTTTTAGTTGAAATTTCGCCGTATGATCTTACCCGCGGCAGAATCGTTTATAGATATAAATAATTTAAAATTTTAGAATTAAAAATTTAGGAGTGAAAGATCATGAAAGTCAGACCGTCGGTAAAGCCGATCTGTGAATTTTGCAGAGTGATCAGGCGTCATGGTGTGGTACGCGTAATTTGCAGCCGCGATCCGCGTCACAAGCAGCGTCAGGGCGTCAGGAGGTAATTAGATAGAATGGCACGTATTTCAGGCGTGGATCTTCCGCGCGACAAGAGAATTGAAATTGCTTTAACTTATATTTTTGGGATTGGGCTGCCTTTAGCTAAGAAAATTCTTGCGGCCACGGGCGTTAATCCTGATATTCGCGTAAAAGATTTGGACGAAGCAGACGTTCAGAAATTAAGACGCGAGATCGAAGATCATTATCAGGTCGAGGGCGATTTAAGACGCGAAGTCAGCATGAATATTAAACGCCTTATGGATATTAATTGCTATAGAGGTCTGCGCCACAGGCTCGGACTTCCGGTCAGAGGCCAGAAGACCAAGACTAACGCGAGAACGCGCAAAGGCCCGCGCCGCACTGTCGCTAATAAGAAAGTTGCGGCTAAATAAATAGCTTGTTTATAATTTGAGAGGAGGAACTTCCGCGTGGCAAAAAGGACAGCCGTCAGAAAAGGACGGAAACGCGAAAAGAAGAATATAAATTACGGCGTTGCACATATTTATTCGACTTTTAACAATACTATTTTGTGCATAAGCGATAGAGCAGGCAACGTAATATCATGGTCAAGCGGCGGCAACGTGGGCTTTAAGGGTACTCGTAAATCAACGCCGTTTGCGTCGCAGACTGCTGCTGAACAGGCGGCGAAAGTTGCGAAAGATCAGGGCGTGCAGGAGCTTGACGTTATAGTAAAGGGACCGGGGCCCGGCCGCGAAGCTGCGATTAGAGCTTTACAGGCTGCGGCATTGCAGATTAATTTAATCCGCGACACTACGCCGATTCCGCATAACGGATGCCGCCCGCCCAAGAGACGCCGCGTTTAATTTATTTTAAAGGAGCTTAAAGCATGTTGGAGACCCTGGAAGTTTTACGGCCTGTGCTGAAGATCGAGGAGAACTCGCCGACTTACGGCAAAATATCGCTTGAGCCTCTTGACAGAGGCTACGGCATGACTATCGGCAACGCTTTGCGGCGCGTATTATTGTCGTCGATAAGCGGAGCTGCTATTACAGCCGTGCATATAGACGGAGTTCTGCACGAGTTCAGCACAGTTCCCGGGGTACGCGAAGATGTAATACAAGTTTTAATGAACTTAAAGCACGTTCCTGTGAAGTCTAAGAGCAGCGAGACGCGTATTATCTCGTTTGACTCGAGCGAGCTTCCGGCTGACTTTTATGACAGGAAGCCGGCGGTGCTTAAAGCAAAAGACCTGCCGGGCGATCCTGAGGTCGAGTTTATAGACCCGGAAGCTGTGATTTGTACGCTTGAGCGGGACGCGCATCTTGTAATGGATTTATATATCGATCAGGGCAAGGGCTATTTATCGTCAGAGCGTCCGAGACCGTCGTCTTTGCCGATTGACGCGCTGCTTGCGGATGCTATATTCTCGCCGGTGTCGCGCGTGAATTACGAAGTTCAGCCGGCGCGTGTCGGTCAGCGCATAGACTATGAGCGTCTTGTGCTTGATATTTGGACGAACGGCGTTATATCGCCAGATAAAGCTGTCGGCGAGGCCGCTAAAATCATTCAGACGTATTTTGGAAATATACTCGCAGATCTTCAGCCGGACGGCAGCGATGACAGCAGCATTGAGACGCCTGTTATCCGTGAGCCTATTATTGTAAGTCCAGATGTCAGCGCTAAGAAGACGGCGAAAGTTATCGAGGACGAAATTTTGGCGCGGCCTGTGCGTGATTTAGAGCTGACTATCCGCAGTGAAAATTGTTTATTGCGCGGCAATATTCATACGCTCGGAGATTTGTTGCAGACGACGCGCGATGATTTATTAAAAATTCGCAATTTAGGCAAAATATCGCTTGCTGAGATCGAAGATAAGTTAAAGAGCTTCGGCTACAGCCTGAAAGAAAAGAAAGTCACGCCGGTAATGGACTCGGTGAATGCTTTACGCGAGGCTGAGCAGGCGGAAAATGCTGAAAAAGCAGCTGATGATAATGCCGACGATATTTTTATTGATGATGCAGAGGCTGAGGCAGAAGTAAAAGAAGTAAAAGCTGAAGCTGAGAATGAAGAGTTGAAAGAGGAGGGTAAATAGAGGGCTATGAGACACCGTGTGGATCATAGAACGCTTGGACGTTACGGCAGTCACAGAAAGGCCATGTTGAGCAACCTGGCCGCGAGCTTGTTTTTAAACGAGCAGATCACGACGACTGTCACCCGGGCGAAAGAACTTCGCCGCGTTGCTGAGAAGTTAATTACTCGCGCACGCGGCGGCAGCGTGCATGATATTAGAGTTGTATTTTCCCGTATGCCGCATAAAGAGGCCGCGACGAAATTATTTGATGTTCTTGTTCCGCGTTATAAAGCATTTGACAAAGGCGGATATACGCGCATTGTCAAGCTTGGAGCGAGAAAGGGCGACGGCGCGGAAATGGCCGTCATTCAGCTTATTAATAAGGACGAGAAGAAGGACGAGAAAACTGAGTAACACGCCGTTTATCGAGTTAAAATCAGTCTCGTTTGCTTATGAAGCTGAGAGTAAAAACGCTTTAAATAATATCTCGTTAAAAATTTATGAAGGCGAACGCGTCGTAATTCTTGGACATAACGGCTCTGGGAAATCGACGCTCGCAAAAATAATGGGCGCTCTGCAAAATCCTTTGCAGGGCGTTTGCCTTATCAAAAACCGTGACGTTAGAGAAATTAAATTTGAAGATTTAAGAACTTTAATCGGCATGCTCTTTCAAAATCCGGACAATCAAATTATAGCGTCTGTGTTGGAAGATGATATTGCATTTGCGCCGGAAAATCAGGGGCTTAATTCAAATTTAATTAATAAATTAGTTAATCACGCAATAAAAATTACAGGTTTAGAAAATAAAGCCGGAGCTTTAACGTCCGAGATGTCGGGCGGAGAGAAGCAGCGCATGGCACTGGCCGGAGCTGTCGCCGCGCAGGTTAAGTGTTTAATTTTAGACGAGCCGACGGCGATGCTTGACCCCGAAGGCCGCGTTCAAGTCGAGAAAGTTATTAAAGACTTGCATAAATCAGGCGTGACGATAATTCAAATTACGCATCAGTTAGAATTTTTTGACGATAAAAATAATTTAGACGTTGATAGAGTTTTGGTCTTGTCACATGGAAATTTAGTCTGGGAAGGCGAGCCGGAAAAATTTTTGCCGCTTGCCGAGAGCATGGGCTTTGAAAAATTTGAGCGCCCTGTTAGTCTCGAAGAGCTGAAAAATATTTTAGCTGAAAATAAAAATTTAAAACTCGGCGAAGCTGAGAGCTTGAGCGTGAACGCAAGTCAAGAGCAGAACGCGAGACTTGAGAGCAAAGATTTTAAGAGCAGCACGGAAATTTTTAAATTCGGAGAGAGCAAGGCTGAGAGCTTGAGCGTGAACGCAAGTCAAAGGCAGCAAGCAAGATTTAAAAGCGCAGAGCCTGACAGCAGCACAGAAAATTTTAAACTCGGCGAGGGCGAGGCTGAGAGTTTGAGCTTGAACGCAGGGCAAGAGCAGCACGCAAGGCTTAAGAGCGCAGAGCCTGACAGCAGCACAGAAAATTTTAAACTCGGCGAGGGCGAGGCTGAGAGTTTGAGCTTGAACGCAGGGCAAGAGCAGCACGCAAGATTTAAGAGCGCAGAGCTTGAGAGCAGCGCGGAAAATTTTACACTCGGCGAGGGCGAGGCTGAGAGTTTGAGCGTGAACGCAAGTCAAGAGCAGAACGCGAGACTTGAGAGCAAAGATTTTAAGAGCAGCACGGAAATTTTTAAATTCGGAGAGAGCAAGGCTGAGAGCTTGAGCGTGAACG
>JAFSNU010000310.1 GCA_017447325.1 Synergistaceae bacterium
AAGTAATCAGAGGGCTTGGATGGGACAGGGCCTGGTTCTCCGGCGGACTTCAGGGCATAGTCAGGCCGATTACACGACATGACATAGACGCCGTTATACCGGATAAGCCGGCAGTGCTCATGTCGTACTGCGGACACAGAATGCTGCTTAATACTAAGGCACTCGAGGCCACGGGAGTTAATAAGGACACGGACGATTTAAACGGCCTTATTGTGAAAGAAGCGGACGGAAGTCCCAGCGGCTATATTAAGGAGCCAGTCGCGTACATTCCAATCACCGAAAGAGTGCCTAACTACGAGTTCTCAGCCGAAGAGCATCGAGACTGCATTAAACAGGCGCTTGACATGTTCGCCGCAAAGGGCTACACGCTTTTGTGCGACTGCCAGCAGAACGAACTGCCCTATAAAGTCCTTACGGAGATGGCGAAGAACGGCGAGTTCACTGTCCGAGTGTCCGGCGTTCATAACGTCAACGACGCTACAAGAGATGCGGACATGGCAAGGGCTGTTGCTAATCGCACTAAATTTGACGTTGACGACCTGTTTATAGTTGATACAGTGAAATACTTTGCGGACGGCACTTTCGCCATGCTTGAGCCGTATGCTGAGACCGCCGGAGCTGACAAAGCAGGCACAAGAGAGCCGCTGCTCTGGGACGAGGAGCACATGAAAGAATCTATGGCACTCGCCAATAAAAACGGCTTTAATATTCATACTCACGCCATGGGCAGCTATGCTATACGCAGAGTGATTGACTGCTATGAGAACGCTCAAACACTCTATCCCAATAATAAAATCAGAAATATTATCGCGCATGATACGTTTATAGATTATAATGACAGAGTGCGCATGGGCAAGAGCCATATTATCGCCAGCAATCAGCCCGGTTGGTTCAGTGATAATCCGACTACTGAGCCGCTCATGACGGCTTACTGGGGCGCAGATGTCGTCAAGCATTCGTATCCAAGCAAGTCATTGATAGACAACGGCGTTGTTTGCGCTTACGGCTCGGACTTCTTTGTAAATCCATGCTACGGCCTTGCAGGTATTCAGGTCGCCATGACCAGGAAACGTGTCAAGCTTGATGCAACTTATAATTTATATAAAGATGTCCCGCCCGCCATGCCGGAGGAGTGCGTCAGCCTTAAAGAATCTCTTCAAGCTCATACTATTAACGCAGCTTATCAGGCGCATTTGGAAGATATAAACGGCTCAATCGAGGTCGGTAAATCCGCAGAGCTCGCCGTTCTTGACAGCGACATCGAGACAACTCCGGCGGATAAAATTCAGGATATTAAAGTGCTTGAGACCGTGTTTAAAGGCAAGACTGTATTTAAAGCTTAATTTATGCAGTATAATTAGAGCGTTCGTCACGAAACGGACGCCCGTTTATTATTATTTAAGATTTTAAGGAGAATTAATATAATATGCTCAGGCGTAATATCTTGAAATTATTTGAATCAAGAAAGAGCCGTCTTGATTATCGTGTGAAACGGGATTATATAAGAAACGGAATTGCGAGGATACCCTGCCGCATTTCCGGCTACAGCGACGTTATCAGCTCATACAGCGTTAAAGACTACGAGACTTTAAATCCGGACTTCTTTGACTATGTCAGGACAGCTGCGGAGGTAACGCCGCCTGATTGTCCGATAGTTCTTAATATAATAGGCAGCTGCCTTTCACAGGACGAGAAGAATATAATAGAAGAGATTATTCGGGACGACTTCGCTTATGACTTAGGCCTGGTCGAAATGGAGGAGAGGCGGCACAAGCTGACATTTATATTAATGTTCTTCGGGCTGCTGATCTCATGGGTATTGCTCTGGGTGACTGAAGCTCTGCCGGAGGAACCGCGCGAGCTGCTTTTTATCCTGTTCTGGTTCATGGGAGAGACGCTGTGCGACTATATATTTTTAACCGGTTATGATATTAGACGTGACAGGCGGCTTGCCGGCCGTCTTGCGAGTATCAGGGTTATATTCTCCGAGACTTATGATGACCCGGACTACACGGAGAGCGAAGTAAATAAATTATACACGGAGATTGAACGGGACGTTAAAGAGACGCTTGAATAGCTTTAAATAATTTGCGAGTATAAATAGCTAATTACACGGAGATTGAACAGGACGTTAAAGAGCTTGATTAGCTTTAATATTTTGAATATACTAAAAACGCTTTTTAATTGCTCTTGCCTCCCCTGTAAGGTTGAGAGAGTACGGGCATGTACTCTCGAGGGTGGCAAGCTTTAGCTTGACGGAGGGGTGAAGCAACAATGGCGGGTGGCCTGAAAAGTCGGAGGGGTGAAGCAGGCGAGAATAATGGCGGGTAGCCTGAAAGGTCGGAGGGGTGCACCCCCCTGCCCGTTGGACATCCCTACTTTAAAGCCTTACAAGTTTAAAGCCTTACAGCCTTAAATAGGGGACGAGAGATATTATTAATTTGAAAGTGTTTTTAGTATATAATATAAGTAATTTTTGAGGACGTGATTAGCTGTGAAATTTCTTGAAGAATTTAAATTAATTATAAGTGAGAGCAGCGGGAAAAAGCTCGCCGCATTTTCTATAGCCGTATTTCTGATTATAACGGCAATTATATCTTTTGCCGGCTTTAATCTTTGCAGAGATGCAAACTTGAAGCTAATGGACGAGTATCTCAGCGAGATGCCGAAGATTATAGACAGCCGCAACGATGAGCTGGAGATGCGGGGGCAAATTTATCAGGACGATATTACGGTGCGCTCAGAGCTCGGGTTAAAGATCTATCAGAAAGAGAGCGGGCTCACGGATAAAGCGAGGCTTGATAAAGTCCGCAGTGCGGTATCTGCTGCAAGTATCTCGCTGTTGGACGATCAGGGGCAGCTGCTTTTAACGACCGGCTATGTCAGTCCGCAGGAGGATTTTAATGATTGCATAAAGAGTCTTAAGCCGCGTACGCCGCATCTTGAATTATATCCCGTTCATGATAAGGCCGGAGACGTCACAAGATACGACGGCAAGGGCTTTGTAATGCTGCCGGTACCCGGGAACGAGACGCGCAGCATGGTCTTTGAATTTTCATGCGATACGCTGCTTGAATTATATAATGCTCTCGGCGACGCGTCGAATTTGCTTGAGCGTATGCTCTCCGGCAGAAGAGACGCGCAGGCCTTCGCAAGGACAAACGATAGGATCGTAAGCTATCCGTCTGACAGTTTCACGCCCGGGCAGATACCGCAGCTTAATAAAGAGCTGGCGCAGATATTCCAGAACTCCGGCAGCTTCAAAATTTCAGAAAAGACAGGAAGACCGAGCAAGATAATAAAGTTATTAGACAGGCATTATCTTGCGGCCTTAATGAAATCTCCGCAGGAAGACACGGATATTTTGCTGACGATACCGTTGATAGACGTGTTCGGAAACTTTATTTATATATCTGTAGCATTTTTAATATTAATCGGCTTTGAAATTGTGCTGCTTCAGGCCTATATCTCCCGTTGCGCCGCCCGCGATAAGGCTGTAAATTTCAAGCAATTATGTATGTCAACATGGCCGGGTGTCCTGATTGTTCTTGCTGTAACTGTAGTATTTTACTGTATGATTGTGACGCTTGAGAGCCGGACGGGCAAAGCGTTAACAGCTGTCACAAAGCGTCAGAACGTTCAGTCTGAGATTAACTTTTATCAGGGACAGGCTAAGACGCTGCGGGATACTTTCACAGATTTTTACCGGACACGCGCACAGATGTTTGCGGACTTTCTGACTGAGTACCCGGACTATCAGACTCGCGAGGGACTTAAAGAGCTTAATGCTATAGCGAAGACTGATTATATTATGCTGTTCGACAGCACAGGACAGGAGCTTATATCCAGCAATAGCTATACAGGATTTAAAGTCGGCAAAAATTTAAGCGAGGAGTATCAAGCTGTGATTATGGGTTATCCGTATGCAGTAGTCGGCCCGGCCGCAGACCCATATACTAAAAGAATGCAGTTCGGCGCAGCGATAATGATCACTGACAGGAAAGGACAGCCGGACGGATTTCTTCTCGCCGTTTACAGTGCCGGAGGTCTGAACGCGGAGTTCAATCGAATGAGCTATGAGAATATTATTAACAACTTCGCCGTTCAGAAGGGGCATATTGCTGCCGCAATTAACGACGCAACCGGACGTTTTATCGCTCACACGGACAAGAAGATTATAGGCTTGAAAGCCGCGGACTTTCTTGATGATGATGTCAAGCCCGGCAGCATCTTCGAGGGCTTCACTGACTATAACGATGAGAGCGTATATGTATCAGCGGGCTCGTCTGACGGAAGGACGCTGCTATTCATAGTGCCGGAGCGCGGAGATATTTACTTGTATGCGAACTTTATTCTTGTTTGTCTGGTAGTGCTGCTGATCTTAACGTTAGTATATTATCCGATTGCGTGCGTTTTAACAGTGCGTGCCATGTCGGAGTCAAATATTACTCATGACGGGACGGGCAGTCCTATTAAAGTCTTCACGGACGGCTATTCTATTTTCATGACACTGTTCACGATTATAGTCTTGATCGCGTCATATAACGGCTGGTGGACATCCTTTGACTATGTCATTGACGGAGGCTGGTCAAACGGCGTTAATTTATTCTCACTCTGGGCTGCCTTGTTAATTCTGTCAATCACGCTCTGCTGCGAGGCTTTAATTCGTACTGTGCTTAATATTTTAGAGAACCGGCTCAGCCTTCAGGGCAAGACGGCCGCAAGAATTATAAACAGCCTTATAGTATATGCTGTCAACATCTTCCTGCTCTTCTATATTCTCAGCATGTTTGGCCTTAATACTACGGCACTGATGGCCTCAGCCGGAGTAATATCTATTGCCGTCGGTATGGGTGCGCAGAGTATGGCATCTGACCTGCTCGCCGGCTTCTTCATGATGATGGAGGATTCTGTCCATGTCGGCGACTATGTTAGCATAGCAGCAGCGAAAGGCGCGGGCATAAAAGGTCATGTAACTGATATGGGCATCAGAACCACAGAGATCACTGACGACGAGGGAAATGTTATAATCCTCAATAACAGTCATGTCAGCCCTCTTTGCAACATGAGCCGGAAACATGAGCAGCAACCGTCAGACCTGCCGCAGACATAGCACAGGACTATAAAGATCACTGACGACGAGGGAAATATAATAGTCATGTCAGTCCTCTTTGCAACATGAGCCGGAAGCATGAGCAGCAGCCGTCCGCCCTTCCGCAGACGTAGCAGACAACCAGACGACGAGGGAAATATAACAGGAGACTAAAGCGCCCCATGTAAGAGGGAGAGAGCCATACAATGGCGAGGAGGATTTACGGCCATACGGATTTGGCCGTAAGGTTGGGGGTGTCTTTAGCTGGAAACGTTATTCGGCGGACGATAAATATTAATTATATTTTATTAAATTAATTATTAAATTTAATTGCCGCCCTTTTTCAAATTGCATGAGCTGCACAAGGCTTGGCAATTTTCGATTAACGTCCTGCCTCCCTTGCTCCATGGCTTGATATGATCGCCGTGCATCTCGCTGATGTCGAAAAGTTTCTTGCACAGCGCACAGCGTCCGCCCTGCTTATTATAAACCGTCATGACTTGAGTTTTACTAAACGCACGAATGCTTAAATATTTTTCAGCCTTTACGCTCTCGTTCTCGAGCAAGTATCTATATATCCCGCCCTTTTTCGTCACGTCGTCGTCGGCCAGTAATTCTTTAACGCGCCTTTGCAAATATTCAGGCTCTAAATTGTCGTCCTTATGCGAATTATAAAGCTCGCCCCACGCGACGCCCTGCATGGATTTATCAATATCATTTCCAAAATTATTTTTCACCCATTTAAAAATATCTTCAAAATATTTCCATAAATCGCCGGCGTCTTTATCAAATCGATGAGCCTGCATGAAGTCGGCAACGCAATTTTTACCCGTAAAATTTTCAGCCTGAGCCCGCCATTTAAAAACACTTTCC
>JAFSNU010000311.1 GCA_017447325.1 Synergistaceae bacterium
AAAATTTTTTGTAAGTCACAAGCTCGAGGCCGTGAAAAATTTTTTTGCAAAGCATAAGACTTAATTTAAAAATTTTTAAAACTAAAATTAATTTTATAAATTTAAAATTTTTGTGTTATAATTCACTGCATAAAATTTTTTGCGATAAAGGAGGTTCGAACGGTGAATAAAAATTTTAATAATAATTTAAATCTCGCGCTACTCGACGCTTGTTCGGATCTCTGTGATGGAATGAGCGTTAATTTATAATTTTAAAAATAAAATTTACACGCAAAAATTCAGGCCGGGTTCCGAAAGTTTTTAAAATTTTCAGAGCTCGGCCTTTTTATTATTTAAAAATTATTAACGCGCGGCGCGAGGCAAAAAATTTTTAAAAATTATTAAAATAAATTTATAAACGAGGTGCTTTATTATGAGGCGAATTAAAATTTTTGACACGACTTTACGCGACGGCGAGCAGTCCCCGGGCTGCAGCATGAACTTGAACGAGAAGGCCGTTATGGCGCAGCAGCTTGACAAGCTTGGCGTTGACGTTATAGAAGCGGGTTTTGCGATTGCGAGCCCGATGGACTTTAAGAGCGTGCAGACGATCGCGTCGGCCTTGTCTGAGAACACGAGCTGCGTTGTCGCGAGCTTGGCCAGAGCTGCTAAAGGCGATATAGATTTAGCATGGGACGCTGTCAAAAATGCAAAGAACCCGCGCATTCACGTCTTTATTGCGACAAGCGACGTCCACATGAAATATAAATTACGCATGACGCCTGAGCAAGTTTTAAATACTGTAAGCGAAATGGTCGCCTACGCAAAATCTTTCTGTGACGATATAGAATTTTCAGCTGAGGACGCGTCGCGCTCTGAGCCGGAATTTTTGGCAAAAGTTTATAGCAATGCAATAGCCGCCGGAGCAACGACGATTAACGTTCCGGACACAGTAGGCTATTCAACGCCGCAGGAGATGTCAAATTTAATTACTTATCTTCGCGAACATGTCACAGGAATTGATAAAGTTGATATTTCCGTGCATTGCCATAATGATTTGGGAATGGGAGTTGCGAACTCGCTGGCTTGCATTAAGGCAGGAGCAAGTCAGGTTGAATGCACTATAAACGGCATAGGCGAGCGCGCAGGCAACGCGAGCCTTGAGGAAATTGTAATGGCGTTAAGAACCCGCAAAGATTTTTACGACGCTGACACGAATATAAATTCAAAGCAAATTTACAGGTCAAGCAAATTGTTAAGCAATATAATCGGCGTGCCTATCTGGCCGACGAAGCCTGTGGTCGGATCGAATGCTTTTGCTCATGAGGCAGGAATTCATCAGCATGGAGTTATAGCGAACACGCAGACGTATGAGATTATGAATCCGGAAGATATCGGCGTGCCGCATAATACGTTAGTGCTCGGCAAGCATTCAGGCAAGCACGCGCTGCGCGAACGTCTCGAGTCAATGGGCTATGATTTAAGTGATAAAGAGCTTGAGGAAATTTTTGTGAAATTTAAAAACCTTGCCGACAAGAAAAAAAATATTACAAGCTCGGACTTAGAGGCTTTAATATTGCACGGCAATAAACATGACGCTAATGCTGAGCTGCAATTTATAAGCCATGTCGTGAACGCAGGACGGGACGTGCCAAATATCTCGTGCATTAAGCTTGAGCGCGGCGGAGAAATTTTGCAGGACGTCGCCATGGGAGCAGGCCCGCTTGATGCATCGTTTAAGGCTATAAATAAAATGTTAGGCGTTGACGTTAAGCTTCACAGCTTTAGTTTAAACGCTGTGACCGACGGAGAGGACGCAATCGGCGAGGCTATCGTTAAAATTTCAGATAATAATAATAATAATAAAATATTTAGCGGCTCGGGCTTATCGACTGATATTATCGAGTCGTCGATTAGAGCATATTTAAACGGCATTAATAAGATGCTCGAGAGCGAGAATTAAATTAATATTTAAAATTTAAAGGCCTCTTGATTATAAATTTTTATTATGCTATATGTAATGAAGCTGTTTATAATAAAAGTTTTGATTAAAGTTTAGATCAGGAGGCTTATTTTATTTATGTCAGGCGATGAATTTTTAGGGCGCGAGAGCATCGGCAAATTATTATTTAAGTTCGCAATGCCGATGACGGTCTCGCTTGTGTTAAGCGCTGTGTATAACATGGTCGATCAAATTTTTATCGGCCAGGGCGTGGGCTATATAGGCAACAGCGCGACTAACGTAATATTCCCGTTAATGCAGCTCACGCTTGCCTTTGGTTTCATGTTCGGCGACGGCGCGGCGAGCTATATGAACTTGTGCATGGGCGAGGGCAATTATGACTCGGCGAAAAAAACTTTAGCGGCGGGTATAGTCTCGGCGATAATCTCAGGCGTTATTCTCTCTGTCTTGCTGCCGTTATTTATGGTTAAGTTATGCGGAATTTTCGGAGCAACTGAAAAAATTATGCCGTATGCTTTGGACTACGGCTATATAATCTGCGGAGCAACTTTTATAGGCTTATTCGACGCTGTGACTATGAATTTAATCAGAGCGGACGGCAGCCCAGGCTTCGCGATGTTAGGACTTGTCGCCGGATGCGTGACGAATTTAATCGGCGATCCGATAGCAATATTTTATTTAAATTTAGGCGTTAAGGGCGCGGCCTGGGCTACTGTGTTAGGCCAAGCAGTAAATGCCGTCATGAATATCTGGTACTTTAACGGCCATACTAAGTCAGTCAAGCTCGATAAAGCCGCGTTTAAAGATTGCTTTAAATTTATAAATAAAATTTCGCGTCTGGGCTTCTCAAGCTTTGTTGGCCAGATAGGCTTCGTTATAGTCTTATTTGTGCAGAATAATTTATTAGTCACTTACGGAGCATTGAGCAAGTACGGCGCGGAAATTCCAATGGCGGCTTTGGGCGTGACTATGAAATTTTTCACTGTGTTATTTGTCGCAGTAATCGGCGTGTCAGCCGGAGCGCAGCCGATCTTCAGCTATAATTACGGCGCAAAAAAATATGATAGAGTTATTAAAACTTTAAAGCTTGTTATAATCAGCGCGTTTATAATTTTAATTTCAGCGACGCTCTGGTTCCAGCTTGCTCCGAATTCTATAATAAAATTATTCGGCTCGGGCAATGAGTTATATAACGAGTTCTCGCGCAAGTGTTTAAGAATATTTTTATCGTTGATAATTTTCGACGCATGCGAGCTCGCGGGCAGCACGTTCTTTCAGTCAATCGGCAAGCCTGTTCAGGCTTCGGCGTTAATCATGACGAGGCAAATTATTTTGCAAGTGCCGTTAATGTATTTATTCTGTAAATTTTACGGCGTCGAGGGCTTGTTATATGCCGGTCCGGTTGACAGCTTCACGGTCGGAACGATGGCGATGATTTTATTATGGATTGAGATTAAGAAGATGAGAAAGGCCGAGCGTTAAAGTTTGAAGATTAAAATTTAAAATCGCGGCGAAAATTTTTGCGAGTTTATTTTTGTAAACGCGAGTGCAATTAATTGCAATAATTAATTTTACGCGGCGCATTTGTAGTTTGGATTTTTAAGTGCTCGCCGCACGGGCGTAGCTGAAAAACTTTGAGTTTAGTTGCGTTAAAGTTTTATTAATAAAAATATTATAGCATAAATTAATTTGAGGGGTGTGAGTTAAAGCATGAAACGAATATTCTCTGTCTTGGTAGAGAACAGGTCGGGAGTTTTGAGCAAAGTGTCGGGCTTGTTCGCGCGGAGATCTTTTAATATAGACTCGCTTGCCGTCGGCGAGACGAACGATCCTGAAGTCTCGTGCATGACGATCGTATCAAGCGGCAGCGAGCAAATTTTAGAGCAGGTTGAGAAGCAGCTTAATAAAAAAATTGACGTTATAAAATTAAAGAGCTTCGAATCGCATCAAGCTGTCTCGCGCGAATTAATTATAATTAAATTGCGCTATTCTAAAGCAAACCGTGAAGAATTATTAAGCCTTTGCACGCTGGCCGGAGCAAAAGTCGTTGACGCTGATAAAAAAACTATGATGATCGAGATGTGCGACACGCCGGAGAAAGTGCAGATGCTTTTATATTTATTGTCGGGCGTGAGCATTATTGAGGTCGCGAGGACGGGCGTGCTTGCATTGCCCAAGTGCAGCGAGAATTAAAATTTATTTTCAGCCCGTGAGACTTGCGAGTTTAAAGTTTCGCGGGCTTGCTTAAATTTTAAATTTAATTAAACTTCTTCATCCCATTTAACAAGCAAAAATTTTTCAATCTCAGCTATAAAATTTTCCGCGTTTTTAAGCTGCTGCTCTATCTGCTCGAGCGAGACAACATAAAAATCTTCGTAATCAGCTCTAGTTCGGATTTTAAAAGCTCCCGCGATCATTTTTGAAAAATTTTTATCAAATAATCCAGTATGTATATAAAACTGATTAAAGTGCGCAATGACCGCCGAATGTTTTTTTGCGTCAAAAGGCTCAAGAGCTAATACGGCGCGCATAGCGTGAAAGAACGCATAATACGAGCGATTTGCAGCGGCTTCAAATTCTTTAGCGTCAAATAATAATTTTGCAGTCCGTAAATCATCCTGAGCTTTTTCAAGTCTATATTTAGAATAATCTAAGCGGCCTTCCATAACACTATTCCCTCTCTCTCAATGTTCATATAGAACGGAACTGTATCAAGCCAATTCTTAAAGAACGATTCATCAAGATCTATAATTGCAAAAAGTTTATTATATTTAAACAATAAATCGCCCATTACTCCAGTCAATTCGTCATCAACTTCAAAATTAATTTTCTCACGCGTAATCAACGCAATATCTACGTCGGACTCGGGCGTGTCGTCGCCGCGCGCAACAGAGCCGTACAAAATAATTTTTACGGCATTCTCCCGCATCGTCGGCACTGCAAGTATCGCTTCAACTACTTCATCAAGAATTTTTTTGTCTAACATCTTTAATACCTCGCTTTAATATTCTTCATCCCATTTAGCAAGCAAAAATTTTTCGATCTCAGCTATAAAAATTTCTGCGTTTTTAATCTGCTGCTCTATCTCTTCAACCGAGACGAGATAAAAATCCTCATAGTCAGCACCGTTCCGTATCTCAAAAGCATTCGTTATCATGCTCGATAAATTTTTATCAAATAAACCCGACTTTATATAAAATTGATGGAAATGCGC
>JAFSNU010000312.1 GCA_017447325.1 Synergistaceae bacterium
ATAACGCGCGATGATGAAAGATAAATCCGCATTTAAGAGCATGGCTGTATCAGCATTGGTCATAATATTTTTCTTAGGCGTTATATTAATATATTATTTAATGCTGGAGTCTGAGACAAGCCAAAGAATTATCAAGAACAGTGAGCTCGCGGCTGTGACGTCATCGCAGAAAATTAATAATTATCTTTACTAATAGCATTTATGCAATGAAACTTGTCTGCCATACGCTAGACAATATGATAAGAGACGGACGCTCTAATGACGAGATTGCAGACTTTATCGCTAATCAGTCTATCGCAATAGAGAATATCACGTCAAGAAAATCTACAGAGCTTATATATAGACGAGACGAGCCGGATTCCAGCTCCTGATTATAAGCCGACTGAAAGTAATTTGTATATCGGAGCAAGAACAAATATCGGCAGAGTCGCGATTATAGACGCGCATATCAGTAAAGCCATGGTCACGATCGATAAAATATTATGCGACGCCAAAAGAGTTGCCGCGATGAATTTATCGCTTGATAGCCTGCAGACCATAAAGGAAGAAACAGCCGTAAGCAATAAGTCGGACATGGAAATAATTCTTGACAGGAAATATCAGGTTATCGAGCACTCGGACAAGTCATAGCTCGGCAAAAATTATCTTGCGGCAAGCGGAACGTTCGGCAGCGCGCTTGTCAATGCTCTGCGCTCGAATGACGGCAGCTATTTTGCATTTAGCTTTGACGGAGAAGATTATATAGCTTATAAGGTGCCTGTCGCTAACGGCTGGCTCAGCCTGTCAGCGTTTAATGCTACATCGTCATTCAGACGGCTTAAAAACTTGCTGATATTTACTGTGATAACTTCTATATTAGTTGTCTCGATCTTGAGCATTATTTTATGGTACTCGATTAAGAAATCCCGAATAGCGCGGGAGATGCAGTTAAACGAGAAAGCCGAACGCGCCGCCGCAGCTAACGAAGCTAAGACCGCTTTTCTGTCGAACATGTCTCACGAGATTCGAACGCCGATTAACGCGGTGCTTGGGATAAACGAAATGATTTTACGCGAGAGCAGCGAGAAGAATATATTAGAATATTCTGAAAATATTAATGCCGCCGGCAAAACTTTGCTGGGAATTATAAATGATATTTTGGACTTCTCTAAAATCGAAGCGGGCAAACTTGAGATAATTGAAGCCGATTATAATTTATCTTCGCTTATTAATGATTTGGTCAGCATGATTCAGACAAGAGCGGACAGCAAGGGGTTAATGCTTAAGCTTGATTTTGAAGTTAATATGCCTAAGATTTTAAACAGCGACGAGGTTCGCATTAAACAGGCTTTAACTAATATTTTGATGAACGCCGTTAAATATACTTAAGATATATAACGTTTAGTATTAATTATGAAAAGATAGATCAGGACAGCGTGTTTTTAAATTTTGCAATCAAAGTTCACGCATTAAAGAGCTCGGCGCGGCTAATCGGAGCAATAAATTTATCTGAAGCTGCGAAGCATTTAGAAGAGCTTGGAAATTCTTTAAATCAAGAAGATATTAAATGTATAAAAGAACTTACGCCGGAATTGCTTGCAAGCTACAGG
>JAFSNU010000313.1 GCA_017447325.1 Synergistaceae bacterium
GTTCATCCTGAGCCAGGATCAAACTCTCAGTTTATATCTCATTGACTCGTTAATTACTTTAATCTATAATATTTATACGCCGTATTTAATTTTAAAAATACCGTCACGCTTTCAAGCTCTCGCCTCTCGCGCAACAGGAAATAGTATATCACGTTTTTATTTTACGTCAAGCAAAATTTTAAAATTAATTTAAAAAATTTTAAAATTATTTTTAAATAGTCGAACTCAAAATTTCCTCGAGGCTCGTTACGCCGTTTAACACTGCCTTTAAGCCCGACTCTCGAATCGTGCGCATGAATTTTTTATCAACCAAAATTTTATTCAGCTCCATGATAGTCGCGCCGTTCAAAATCATGTCGCGTATCTCCTCGTCCACTGTCATAATTTCAAAAATTCCAACGCGGCCTTTATATCCCGTCCAGTTGCAATGCTCACAGCCTGTTGCTCTATAAGCTTTAGACTTTAAAGGCAAATTTAAATTCCCGCAAGTCTTATCATCTATAATATACTCGCGCTTGCAATTATTACATAACTTTCTGACAAGTCTCTGCGAGATCACGCCCGCCAAAGTCGCCGCGACTAAGAACGCCGGCACTCCCATTTCAATAAATCTCGTTGCAGCTCCGGCAGCGTCGTTAGTGTGTATAGTTGATAAAACTAAATGGCCGGTCAATGCCGCGCGTATTGCAGTCTGTGCGGTCTCGACGTCGCGAATTTCGCCGACCATAATTTTATCAGGGTCTTGACGCAGCGCAGCCCGCAATGCTTTATTAAAATCTAAGCCGATCTTCTCGTGTATTTGCACTTGATTTATTCCGGAAATTAATAATTCTACCGGGTCTTCTACAGTTATAATATTAACATCCGGCTTGTTTAAATTTTGAAGCAGCGCGTAAAGCGTCGTGGACTTGCCGCTGCCTGTCGGGCCGGCCGCTAATAAAATTCCGTAGGGCAATTCGCAAAAATTTTTTATAATTTTTAAATCTCGCTCATCAAAGCCTAAATTCTCAAGGCCTATCTCTAAATTTTTATTGTCCAAAATTCTTATCGCTAATTTAGCTCCGTTCACCGTCGCAAAAGTATTCACGCGTATGTCTATGCTGCGGCCTTCAAATTTCATGAAGAAATGTCCGTCCTGCGGCAAACGATTTTCAGCTATATTCATATTGCACCTCAGCTTGAAAATATTTGCGAGCGGGGCGTGAAGCTCCGACGGCATTTTAAATTTCGTGTATAATTTGCCGTCTAATCTAAATCTCACGCGCACGAGCGAATTAAATTTATTTTCTAAATTTAATTCTTTAAATTTTATATTCTCGATGTGCATGTCTGAGGCGGCGCTCTTCACGGCCTCGTTTAATAAAAAATCAGCGATAAATCCAACGGGCTGAGCGTCAGAATTTGAATTTACATTTTTATAAAAATCATAAATTTTATCTAAATTTTTTGAAATATCATCGTGCGACGCAACCGCAAAAATTATTTCACGACCCCGCAACTCCTGAGCGATTTTTGAATCTTCAGGGTCGGAGGCCGCGACTAAAATTTTTCCGTCTTTAAGCAACGCTAACGGAATTATATTTAAAAATTTTGCAGTGTGACGGGAGACAAGCCGCAGCGCGTTTAAATCCGCGATAAATCCGTCAAGCTCGATGAAATTCAAGCCTAATTTTTCGGCAAGCTCCCGCTCAGTCATTTTTAAATTTTTAAAATTTTAATTTACGCTATGCTGACATCTTTGCAAAGATAGACGTCCTGAACTGCGTTGATGATCTCGACGCCCTCGCTCATCGGACGCTGGAAGGCTTTGCGGCCTAAAATTAATCCCATGCCGCCGGCTCTCTTATTAATAACAGCCGTTCTGACTGCCTGAGCCAAGTCAGTGCTGCCGCCCGAAGCTCCGCCGGAGTTAATCAAGCCTGCGCGGCCTGCGTAGCAATTTAAAACCTGATAGCGGGTCAAGTCAATCGGGTTCGCGCTCGTGAGCTTGTCGTACATCTCTTTGGACGTCTTGCCGTAGCCGCTGCCCATCGCCTGATAGCCTCCGTTATTCTCGGGCTGCTTCTGTTTAATAATATCGGCCTCGATCGTAACGCCCAAGTGATTTGCCTGGCCGGTTAAATCTGCTGACGAATGATAGTCCGTCGTCTTGCCGTTCTCTTTAATCTTGAACGCTGAATTTCTTAAATAGCACCATAAGATCGTCGCCATGCCCATCTCGTGAGCCTTGTGAAACGCTTTAGACACTTCCTGAATCTGGCGGGTTGACTGCTCGCTGCCGAAGTAAATCGTCGCGCCGACTGCAACAGCTCCCATGTCGCGGGCCTGTTCAACCTGAGCGAACATGACTTGATCAAACTGATTGGGATAAGTTAATAACTCGTTGTGATTTAATTTTAATACGAACGGAATTTTGTGCGCGTAGCGTCTTGCGACTGCTCCTAATACTCCTAAGGTCGTGGCCACGGCGTTGCATCCGGCTTCCATTGCGAGCTTAATAATATTTTCGGGATCGAAATAAAGCGGGTTGGGTCCGAACGAAGCTCCGCCAGAATGTTCGACGCCCTGGTCAACAGGCAGTATAGAAATATAGCCCGTGTTGGCAAGACGGCCGTGATTAAACAACGTCTGCAAAGATCTCAAGACAGGAATCTGTCTGTCGGAAATGCTCCAGACTCTGTCAACGAAGTCCGCGCCCGGGAGCGACAACATGCTTGCCGGAACTGTCTCGCACTTATGCTCGAGCAGCGTCTTTGCCTCGCCGCCGAGCAGCTCTTCAATCTTGTTAATGCTCATGCTCATTTTAAAATTTCACTCCTACAAAAAATTTTGATATAATTATAATACTTTTAAAAATTTTTGCCCGTTCATACATTTTTGTATAAGTTCATTTCAAAGTTTTTCAACTACATTTTCAACTACAAACGCATTAAATAAATTTATGCACCGCAATTAATTGCACTTGCGTTTACAAAAATAAACTCACGCAAAATTTTTCGCAAAATTTTTTGATCAAGCTAAAAAATTTAAACTCAAAATTTTTTTGCAAATCAAGCCGAGCGATAAAATTTTTTTGATTTAATCTTATTAACGGAGTATAATTTAGAAAAATTTTAATTTTATATCTTTATCTTTAGCTCTTTAGCTAACTGTTAAGGGAAAGGAAGATATTTTTATGAACAAACGTAGTTTTAGTTTAGTATGTGCGTTGCTTTGCTTCGCATTGCTTGCAGTGACGGCAGGAGGATGCGGCGGCTCGAGTTCGCATCGCAGCTCCAATGAATCGAAATTCGCGGCGGCTTTATCTAAAATTATCGATAATTTTGCGGAGACTGCCGAAGTTGCGGAGGAAGACGGAAAATTGTTTAATGTCGTTAATGACATTTTAGCTCAGTACGCCGGTACAAGCAGCAGCGATACCAACGGGATAGTCGTGAACGTTCTTGAAAGTATAAGAACCGGGTCAAGTACCGTCACGTCAGCATCGTTTAGCGGCACGCTTGGCGATGTTACTTTTGAGCAGCGTGTGAACGTCGATCTTACCGGAACGCATTTCACTTCCGACAACGGAAAGCTTACGAGAACGGACGGCAACAGCGACTTCCAGTTATCAATCACAAGCAACGACCACACGACGGTTCTCACGATTACGCCCTCGACAAATTCTTACTGGAAAGCGAATACGTTATTATCGGCGGTGCTTAACGAGTACATGGAGTCAAAAAATATTGATGCACCCGTGACTCTCTTGTTTAATAAAGTGCCGGCTACGATGAATATAACTCTGACTTATCAGGACAATACATCCAATTCTACGCCGCTTACTTTATTGAGCGGAACAGTCAGCATGACGGCCTCCGGCACGGATGTTTATGAGAATACAACGCGTGAAGATAAGTTTGATTTGAACCTCATATTACACGCCTTGAATAAGACTACTATTAATGCTGCGGGCAGCCTGAGCAATACGGCTAATTCGGACAATACTTCTTATACAGTCAAGGCAAATACGAAGTTTGGCAATTTACTTAACTTCAACTCTACTATAGTTAACAAGGTCAATGCTCAAGCAACTAAACAGAGTGATGCTGTTACAGCGACAGTCTCGGAATTTGAGGCAAAGGTCTATAATAACCTGCTGAACTTCGACCTCATTGGTGGCGGCGACTCAATCAACTTAAGTAAATTAATTGATTTATACAACAGGGGCAAATCAACTACAGAAGCGCAGGCTATAGCCAATGCCGCAGATATAAACGAGATTATTCAAGATAATGAAATCTACGTCAACGGCAACGCTAACAGCACAATGAGAGCCTTTGCAGGTTACATGGCCGGCTATGATCACGTCCGCATCGGCTTGGTGTTCCATGACAAACCGCTCGAGGAGCCAAAATTGATTCGTGATATAGTCGAAGAAACTGAGTTGAAAAAGATTAAAACGATGCTTACAAAAGTTTATCCGAATCTTTTGAAGCTTCTCCAGGTCTCGCAGAATTTAAGTTTCCTCGATCTCAGTGCTATGGGTATTAATATCGATCAAGCATTCCTGCAGGCTATCTTTAACGAGATTTTCGATATTAATTAATTTGAATTTAATTAATTAAAATTTTATTTCAGCGGAAGTCACAGCGGCTTCCGCTTTTATTTTAAATTTAATTTCAAAAAATTTTCAAGCTCACAAGATTTTTAATGCTAAAATTAAAAATTATGAGAAATTTTAAAATTTTAATTGTAGAAGATGAGCCGTCTATATCTGAAGCGGTCGAGGCGTATATCAAGCGCGCCGGCTATGACACGCTGACAGCATTTGACGGTCAAGAGGCGTTGAAGCTCTGGCAGGAGCAGCAGCCGGATTTAATCGTGCTTGACTTAATGCTGCCGAAGTTAAGCGGCGTTGACGTGTGCAAAATTATTCGGGCGGAAAATTCGCAGGTGCCGATTATCATGCTCACGGCCAAGAGCAGCGATGCGGACGTCGTGAACGGTCTCGACAGCGGAGCTAATGATTATGTCTCAAAGCCTTTCAGCATGCGCGTATTACTCGCGAGGATCAGGGCGCAGCTCAGGCAGGGCGATTTAAATTCAGGCGAAAATAATTTGAATAATAATAATGTTATTAAATGCGCGGGCGGGCGTATCGAAGTCGATAAATCAAGAATTGAAATTCGAAAGGACGGCGTACCGGTGCAAGTTACTAAAAGCGAATTTTTAGTCTTCGCGGCTCTTGCGTCGCAGCCAATTAAAACTTGGTCGCGCGACGAAATTATTCAAGCTGCATTGGGCGACGACTATGACGGCTTTGACAGGACAATCGACGCGTATATTAAAAATTTACGGCGTAAGCTCGCCGAGCCGGATCATAAAAACGGATGGATTAACACAGTTCACGGCTTCGGCTACAGGCTTGAAGATTAAGATTAAATAAATTATGCTTAATAAATTTAATTTTAAATCTCACTCGCTGCGAACGCATTTATTAACGCTTTATGTACTGCTCGCGCTGATCAGCGGGATATTAATTCCTGTCGTGAGCGCGTGGGTGAGCGTGAACGGCTTTCACGAGTATCAGCTGCAAAGACGGCAGGCGAACTTTGACGCCTTGGCCGAGAGCTTGACTGATTTATATAGTGAAGATTTGCGCTGGGATAAAAAGCGTGTGAGCGATGTTTTAAGGCCCGCGCCTCAGTGGATGGGCATGACGATAAAGCTTAATGATTTTAATAATCAAAATATTTTCACGCTGTCGCCTATCGCGTCGTTCAATCGCGGCCGCAGAAATAATAATGCGCAGCCTGTTAGAGCATCGAAGCCTGAAGTTTTAAATATAGAATTAAAATTTAATAATAAATTAATTGGAATTTTAAATATCGAGCATAGAGCTCCGTCGGCGCGTTTCGAACAGGCGTTCGCAAATTACATGTTAAAGCGTATGTTAATAGGCGCGGCCATAATGATAATTGCGGCGTGCGGCCTTGGATTTTTAGTTGCGGGAAGTTTGAGCAGGCCGGTTGTAAATGCGCTTAAATTAACTAAGCAAATCAGCAAGGGCGATTATAATTTAAATTCTAAAATTCAAGAGACGGGAATTATCGAGATGGACGACTTAACGCAGGGCGTTGAGGACTTGAGCCGCGCTCTCGCAAGTCAGGAAAAGTTTAGACAAAGATTAATGACAGATATAGCTCACGAGTTAAAGACTCCGCTCACTGCATCAAGAACTCAGCTCGAGGCCATAGCCGACGGCGTGTTCCCAGCGACACCGGAGCGTTTGGAGTTATGCTTAAACGAGCTTGA
>JAFSNU010000314.1 GCA_017447325.1 Synergistaceae bacterium
ATAACGCGCGATGATGAAAGATAAATCCGCATTTAAGAGCATGGCTGTATCAGCATTGGTCATAATATTTTTCTTAGGCGTTATATTAATATATTATTTAATGCTGGAGTCTGAGACAAGCCAAAGAATTATCAAGAACAGCGAGCTCGCGGCTGTGACGTCGTCGCAGAAAATTAATAATTATCTTTCCAACAGCATTCACGCAATGAAACTTGTCTGTCATACGCTGGACAATATGATAAGAGACGGACGCTCTAATGACGAGATAGCGGACTTTATAGCTAATCAGTCTATCGCAATAGAGAATATCACGTCAAGAAAATCTACAGGCTTATACGCATTTATACGAGGCTTATACATAGACGAGACGGGCCGGATTCCAGCTCCTGATTATAAGCCGACTGAAAGTAATTGGTATATCGGAGCAAGAGCGAATATCGGCAGAGCTGCGATTATAGACGCGCATAGCAGTAAAGCCATGGTCACGATCGCTAAAATATTATGCGATGCTAAGAGCGTTGTCGCGATGAATTTATCGCTTGAGAGCCTGCAGGCCATAACGGAAGAGACAGCCGTAAGCAATAAGTCGGACATGGAAATAATTCTTGACAGAAAATATCAGGTTATCGCGCACTCGGACAAGTCAGAGCTCGGCAAAAATTATCTTGCGGCAAGCGGAACGTTCGGCAGTGCTCTTGTCAATGCGCTGCGATTAAATGACGGCAGCTATTTTGCATTTAACTTTGACGGAGAAGATTATATAGCTTATAAAGTGCCGGTTGCTAACGGCTGGCTCAGCCTGTCAGTGTTTAACGCTACGTCGTCGTTCAGAAGGCTTAAAAACTTGCTGATATTTACTGTTATAACTTCTATATTAGTCGTCTCGATCTTGAGCATTATTTTATGGTACTCGATTAAGAAAGCGAGAATAGCGCGGGAAATGCAGTTAAACGAGAAGGCCGAACGCGCCGCCGCAGCTAACGAAGCTAAGACCGCTTTTCTGTCGAACATGTCTCACGAGATTCGAACGCCGATTAACGCGGTGCTTGGGATGAACGAAATGATTTTGCGCGAGAGCAGCGAGAAGAATATATTAGAATATTCTGAAAATATTAATGCCGCCGGCAAAACTTTGCTGGGAATTATAAATGATATTCTTGACTTCTCTAAAATCGAAGCGGGCAAACTTGAGATAATCGAAGCCGATTATGATCTATCTTCGCTTATTAATGATTTGGTCAGCATGATTCAGACAAGAGCGGACAGCAAGGGCTTAATGCTTAAACTTGATTTTGACGTTAATATGCCTAAGATTTTAAACGGCGACGAGGTGCGCATTAAACAGGCTGTGACTAATATTTTGACGAACGCCGTTAAATATACTCAAGAGGGATTTGTAACGTTTAGTATTAATTATGAAAAGATAGATCAGGAGAGCGTGTTTTTAAATTTCGCAGTGAGCGACACGGGCATCGGGATAAAGCCTGAGGACATGTCAAAACTGTTCTCGGAATTTGAGCGAATCGAAGAGAAACGTAATAGAAATATCGAGGGTACAGGGCTTGGAATGAACATCACTAAACGTTTACTTGAAATGATGAACTCATCTTTAAACGTTAAGAGTGTTTACGGCAAGGGTTCGACCTTCTCGTTTAAATTAAAACAGAAAGTAGTTAAATGGGAAGCATTAGGCGATTACGAGAAAAGTTATAGAGCGTCGCTTGCGGAGCATAAGCAGTATCGAGAGAAATTCACAGCTCCTGACGCAAAGATTTTGGTTGTCGATGATACGCCGATGAATTTAATGGTGTTTAAAAGCCTGCTTAAATTAACTCAAATAAATATCGACACGGCGGCGAGCGGCGGCGAGGGATTAAAGCTCGCGCTTGATAAAGAATATGACGTTATATTTCTTGATCACATGATGCCTGAAAAGGACGGAATTAAAACGCTGCATGAACTTCATGCAATAACTGACGGCTTGAATATAAACACGCCGACGGTGTGCTTGACTGCGAACGCTATATCCGGCGCACGTGATAAATATCTTGCCGAGGGCTTTAATGACTATTTAACTAAGCCCATAGAGAGCGCAGCGCTTGAGGCTATGCTGATAAAATATCTTCCGGCTGATAAAGTTATATTTCATGAAGAGCTTGAAGAGCTTGATGAATTTGAAGATAAAGCAAGCGGCATGAGCGAACTTGAAGCGTTATATGCTGAAGTTCAAGAGCTTAATTATAATGACGCTGTGAAATTCTGCTCCGGCGAGGAATTATTAAGGAAGGCTGTCGAACAGTTTTACAGGTCTATTAAACAGAATGCTGATTTAATCGAAGAATTTCTAAAGCAAAAGGACTATAAGAATTACACTATCAAAGTTCATGCGTTAAAGAGCTCGGCGCGGCTAATCGGAGCAATAAATTTATCTGAAGCTGCGAAGCATTTAGAAGAGCTTGGAAATTCTTTAAATCAAGAAGATATTAAATGTATAAAAGAACTTACGCCGGAATTGCTTGCAAGCTACAGG
>JAFSNU010000315.1 GCA_017447325.1 Synergistaceae bacterium
AATGCGTTCGCTTTATTCATGAGTTCGCCGTGAAAATAATTTGCAAAGTTCAGAACTCGCTCGACTTTACTTTTACAAAAACGTTCTGGGTTTCGCGCAAATACATCTTTATAAACTGCAAGCAGCTCGTTTATCGTCTTGCTGCTCCAAACAAAAACACGATAAACGCAATTTATGCGCTCCGGCAAAATTTCAGCATAAAGCTTTTGTTCATTAGCGTACTCTATAATAATAGAGTTATAAACATAGCTTCCATAACCGGTAGAAACTTCATCCAAACATTCTGTAATTTCTTTCTGCAAAAAATAAACCCCGCCTTTATACTCGCCCGCGTGAATTTTAATATTTAAAAATTCACCGACAGGCTTAAAAACTGTCTTGCTCATGATTTTTTATTTAATCCCAGCCGGTCGTTCATCATCGCTCTTGCGGTCTTGCCGAGATTAATTAATTTTTCGCCCGTGATTTTATTTAAATCAGCGTTACCGCCGTACTCTCCATAAAACACAGCCGCGTCGTCACTGCGTAAGCCTAAAGCGTTCACGAGCTTTAAAATTTCCTGACGCATTAGCTCTTCCTTATCATTTTCCGACTTCTCGTTTTTCACGGTGTCGCTTTTGTCCGCTTCCTCCAACACTTCAGCTTCAATAACTTCATTGCTTACAGTCTCCGGCTCTTGAGATTGCACTTGCTCAGTCTCTTCAGCTTTAGCTTCCGGCGTTATAACATCCGTGTCGTCCGGCGCGAAGCCTGAAATTAAATCAGGACAATATAAGCGCGTGAAAAAACTTGCGGCTCTGTAGCGCAGCATGACCTCCGGCATGTTATCCCATTTGGATTTATTTTGCCGCGCCCAGCCCTCAGACTGAGCCATTTTAAGCGTGATAGTCGGGCCGGTTAATTTCGCGCCGGTCGCCTTTTCTACAGTCCACGCATAGCAGCCGAAGCTATCCGTACCCTGCTCGCCGACAAATTCAAATTTTAATCTTTCAAACAGCCCGCATGAATTTACCAAGCTGATTAAAAAACTCGCGCTGAAGCTCGGCTTGCCGTGAACTATATACATGCTCTGCATAACTTCCATAGGGTTGCGCTTCATCCTTGCGGCCATGTCAACGGCAATTAAACACGACGCGGCGTTATTTCTAAATGCGTCCGGCACTATTGCCGACTTGCTCAGCATGTCGCTAAATTTAAAGGCCTGATTAATATCTTTGAACTCGAACAAGCTGCTGCTGTTGCTTACTGCTAAACTTTTCTCTTCCATTTTGCACAAACTCCTTTTATAAATTTATAAATTAAAAATTCACGGGCAAATCCAAATCCTGAATTTCATCAGGATAGCCCGGCCACTCGTCCGAACTTGCGCAGTTAAAATAAAGCTCATAAAGCTCATCACACTGCATTTCGCCGTACTTCACAAACTGCTCATCCGCTCTGAAAATACTGACGGCATAGGGCGGTTCGTTTTCTACAGTTACAAAAATAAACGCTTGAGCTTCGCGTCCAGTCACGGCCTTATAGCCTGTTAAATAATGCGCGGCTGAGATTTGATAATTGAGCTCGTAAAACGCCTGCCGTCTGAACGCGTTATAGCTTCCGTTCCGTGTAGTCTTCAAGTCTAAAATCAAATCGCCGCCTTTCAACGGCTTGATATAGTCCGGCCGGCACTTGCATAAAATTTCATTCAAGCCGACGGGCTG
>JAFSNU010000316.1 GCA_017447325.1 Synergistaceae bacterium
AACTATCTCATATCTGCCCGCCGGTCAATCTGTTTTATCGCCGGTAATAAGTGACGCATCCGGCGGTCTGAATTGCCCTGCGTTAAAATCATACTCGCTTATAACTCGTAAGCCCTTTAGCGCGTCCGGCAAATATTTATCATTGCATGATGTTTGAAATTTAAATCTCTCGCCGCGCTGATTTTCAACTTCAAATATTCGGAGCGTGGTATCGCTTGGTACAGGCTTGAACTTTATCGGCTCTTCTAACTCTTGTGGTACATTCAGCGGCTTAAAATTCCAATCCTTGCAAGTTTCGAGATATAAATCGCGCCTAATACCACTCACAACATACGCCGCCGTGAATGCATCGCAATTATACGCCTTGGCCGCAAGCTCTAACCCGTTAGCCATATAGCCATACTGTGAGCCTAAGTAAACAAGCAGCGCGCACTCACTCCAACCGTATATCCATGTGAACAAATCGGAAATATCGCCTGCTACAGGCTCTCCGTTTAATTGCTCTAAAATCACGCGCTGCCGTCCGTTGCTCATCTGTTCCCAAAATACATAAAGGCCGCGCCTTTCGCAAGCTGTAAGGAAATTTCTTAATTTAGACTTTTGTGCGTCCGTCAAATCATTTAAAGCTTTTTTACAAGCCGTTACGCTCTCCAATTCCCCTGTCTCACTTACCGCCGCCTCCGGCTTGAATACCTGCGCGTCCGGCTGTCCTTGCGCTTGCTCTTGCGCCGCACTCTCGCGCAATATCGCCGTCACTGACTGCTTTAGACCTTTAAAATTTTTTAATCTATTTTGCGCTGCGGCAATTCGGCTCTCTTCGCCTATAAAAGAGATAACTCCACTATCATTTAATTTAACTTTCAGCCCTGCATTTTTACAATCTGCTAAAAATCTTTCGCCTGTCATTTAAAATCTCCTTTCAAATTTTCAAACTTTTTGCGGTCATTTTAGCGGGGTGGGACAAAGGTTATTTATATAACCTTTTGTCCCGCTTGTCCCGCCTTAAAAAAGTTTGACTGGGGCGGGACAAAATTGCTTTAGTCAAATTGTCCCGCTTGTCCCGCTAAATTTTAAATTTAGTTATTACAGCGTTTTATAGAATTTTACCCGGGACAAAAGTTCTTTAGTCAAATTGTCCCGCCTGTCCCGTCAAACTTTTTAGCGGGACAAAACACACTTTTTGAATTTTGTCCCGCCACTTTTGTGTTACCTCAAAAAAGTTTGTTTTTAAGTTTATCGTCAAACTTATTTTTAGATTACTTCCCCGCGTGAAGTTAGTGTTATAGCGGCAAAAGTATTTCCCAAGTTTGCTAATTTGATATAGCGATCAAAATCCCCGTCAAGTCTGAAAATATCGCCTTTTGGATTATCTTCATCATTTTCGTTTAGTAAAATTCCTAAATCGATTAAATCAGCTATGCCGCGATTAAATTCCTTTTTCCGCGCTTCTTTTGTCTCGGCCTTTGATAGTTTAAAGCTCTCTATACGCCAAACTTCCCGCCTTACTCCATAAAACGTTTTGCCGTCATCCGTGAATACTCCTTCAACTTGAGCCGCCTTAATATAAGAAGTTAAAGCGCGTTTAGCTCCGGCTTTAATTCCGTAAGATTTACCCTCGGTGGCTTCTGTTTTTGTCTCGCCTGCTTCAATATCTTTAAATTCCATATCAAGCTCTAAACCCGCCGTGTCTTCTTGCTCGCCGTCTTCATCAAATATATTTAACGGTATTCCAACACGTCTAAAAATTAAAGGGGCTTCCTGTGCATTGTCTTTGTTTTTACTTTGCTCTAATATGATATGAAAGTCTGCGCCCTCGCCGCTGCTTTTTACTTCAAACTCCATGTCAAGAGTCCCTTTTATCGCACTCGATCCCCTTGCGCGTCCGACTGCTTCTTTCGCTAACCCGCTATGATGAACTACCAGTGATGAACAATTGAAGATATTTTGAAGTGTCAAAAGAGCATTGAAAAAGCCACCCGCGTCTCCTGCATCATTCTCATTACCGGTAAAATGTTTATTAAGCGTATCAACAACGATTAATTTTAAATTTTCGATTTTAGCTTTATTAATTGTCTCGGCTATAGCTTCAACCGCGCCTTCGGCGTTAATAATTTTAGGAAATTGAGTAATGCGTAAATTATCAAAATTTGAGTTAGTAAATCCTTTAAACTGCTTCCACCCTATAAGGCGTTTAATAAGGCCATGATTACCCTCGCCACAAAGATAAAGCACTCCGCCGTGTTTAAGTTTTAATCCGTACCAGTCCGGTAAATCATAACAAGCTATACTTGCGGCCATATCAAGCGCAATAAATGATTTACCTTTACCGCTTGCTCCAAACATCATACATTGAGAATTTTCCGGTATCCACTTTTTTATAAGCCATTTTGTAGACTGGTAATTATCCATAAGATATTGAGCTGACACAATCCATGGCTTCTGTATAATAAGCTGGCTCGGCTTTTGCGCAACTTCTTTAACGGCTGCTTCGCTCGGCGTCTGTAGATTATCATAATCGCCTATATCGTTAGACTGCGCCGCATACTCTGCGTACATCTGCGCTATTTCTTCATCTGAATAATTAGGGGTCTGTATATCGCCCTGTGCCTTGATCTGAGTATCAACACTTAAAGGCTGAATAGGATTTTCAAGAGCCTTCAAAAGAGCTTCGCGCGTTGCGTCCGCGCCGTAAGCACAATAATAATCGTTCCAATCTGAACGTCCATTGTCAAAATCCACCGTGTCAAACGGCGGCTTAATATACCAACTCGCTCCGGCCTTGCAACATTCAATAGCTTTATTAATCCCTGTGTTGCTGTCTTCATGCTTTGCACTGTCATCATCCGCCGCAATTCCGATTATAATATCCGGAAATTTCGATTTAATCGCTGCTGTGACTTTCGGCAAATTAGGCGCGTCAAATGCAATGATAACGCGATATCTATCGCTGATACACTCATAAATGCTTGCGCCTGTTGCGTACCCCTCGGCTAATATGATTTGCTCTCCG
>JAFSNU010000317.1 GCA_017447325.1 Synergistaceae bacterium
GATGATTTTGATTTGACGGCTGAGTTTATTAAAAAAATAAATCCTAAAGTTGCGGTGATAGTGCATTGCGATAATAATAATGATTATGATTATACTGTTGAGCAAAAGTTAATGCGCGATGCTGATTGCCGGACGCAGTTTATATTTGCTGAAAATAATCAGGCGTATTATTTATAATTTAAAATATTTAGCAAAAGTTAATGCGTGACGCTGAATTTATTTTGCTGAAAATAATATTTATAATTTAAATTAAATTTTAAAATTTAAAATTAATTAAGGAGACTAAAAATTTTATGGCTGCAATTCCAAATAACAACATGACGCGGGAATTAATCGGGTCGATAAGGCAGGGCGTGCTGAAGAGATACAGGACCGGCGGCAAGGACGATAAAGCGATCGAGGGCAATAGATTATTAAGGCTTGTGTTAAAAAATCCTGAGCTTGACCCGGGCGACTACGCGGCTGACATGGCGAAGCTTTATAATTATAATATCGGCGGCGGAAGAGTTTTAAACACTTTTAGAGATCTCTCGATTTCAAGTCCTGAGAAGCGCGTTAAATTATGCGGCTGGGCGCTGGGCATCGCTGACTTGTTTATTAAATGCGTCGTGTCCCGCAAGAAATCTGATTTTAAAAAATTAATTGAGTTAAAGCGCGAGGGCAAGAATATAATCGACACGCGTAAAATGCGCTATGATATTTTGGACAGAGCCGTGTGTCTTGCGCTTTATACTAAATGTCCCGAGCTTAATTTAAATGACGATATTAGAAAGCTTGAGGAGTTTGGAAGCGTATATGCAAAATATTTTTGGGCGGAGATCGAGGAGCTGCTTGAAGATTATTGCACTGAAGACGAGGGCGCGGGCGGTAATGCTAAGAAATTAAATAATAATGCTGTTAAAGATAAAGATAATAAATTAAATAAAAATATTAAAGATAATAAAGATATTAAAGATGATAAAGAAAATATTAATGCTCAGGACGCGCATAAAATAAAGCAATTGTCTTCGGCTCTTGAGCGCGCGAACATGGCCATGAAAGATTTGCAGGACGAGTTTGAAGAGCGGTTAGAAGAGGAGAAGGCGGCAAGTCTAACGGAATTTTTCGCAAGATTAAACTCTGAGCAATACGGCTGCATTCTTGACGAGTTATTAAACGTGCATAAGGGCATTAGGGCTTTGAATAAACAGGGCGTAGAGCTGCCGGTTGAGATAAGCGGATTGTTTATATTAATTATAAAGCTTGCGCAGTTTGTGCGTGACTCGCATATCGAGCCGATCATGAAAGTAAATGAAGTTAGAAAAATTAAGGCCGAGGATTTATTGAGCTGCGAGTACGACGGAACGCCGTTTAAAAATAATCAGGATGAGAAGACCGTAAAAGTTTTGTCGTCGGGCTGGGTGTATAAAGGCGATAATGAAATTCAAATTGCAAGGGCCAAGCTTAAAGAAGTTAAATAAATTTAAAAATTATTCGCAAGAGCCAAGCTTAAAGAAATTTAGGATTTAAAAATTTTTTGCAAGGGCTAAGCTTAAAGAAATTAAATAAATTTAAAAATTTTATAAATTTAAATAAATGAAAGGAGCTTAATTTTATTAAGCATGAATAATAGTAATAATAATTTGCATAGTGATTTATGCATAGGCATTGACTTAGGCACGACTAATTCAGTTTTAGCGTGCGTGAACGTTAAGCCAAGCGGAGACATAGTGAGCAAAGTTTTGGACTTGCCTCGCTACGTTGACGCTTACGAGATGAACGGGATAAATAAATATAAAATTGAGCGGAAGCCGACGCTGCCGTCTTATGTATTTTATGATCAAGCTAATAAATATAAGTCGATAGTCGGAAATTTCGCAAAGAATATGTATTTCTCAAGGCCAGACTTTACGGCTAAGTCTATTAAAAGCCAGATGGGAAATAAATTTGCCGAGGGCTTGGCCGACGGAGTGCCTGATAAAACTCCGGCGGAAATATCGAGCAGAATTTTAAAGCATATGATTAAAGCCGCGGGCGATATATTTCATGAGAATATCAGCGACGCAGTAATAACAGTGCCGGCGAATTTTGACTCTGTGATGTGCCAGGCGACGTTGGACGCGGCAGAGCTTGCCGGAATAACTGTGAAGAATGCGGACGGATCTGAAAGGCCTGTTTTATTGTCAGAGCCTAATGCTGTGATCTGGGATTTTATTAATCAAGTTAAGAACGGCGATATAAACGCGAAAATTATAGATTTAAACGAGCCGAAGGACGTAATGGTGTTTGACTTGGGCGGCGGCACGCTTGATATTACTCTGCATCACATAGAGCGCAAGGCAGATAATGCGGAGATTATAAAAGTCAGCGAGATTGCGACTAATAGATATACACGCTTGGGCGGCGATGACTTTGATCTTGCGATAGCTAAAAACATGTACGAGCGTTATCTTGCAAAATATCAGAGCAATGACGCGAAGTCTCAAGATGCGCAGCGAGCTATTAAGAACGCTGAAAAGGCGGTAATGGCGCAGCTGATTAATTATGCCGAGGGCTTGAAGCTTGAGTTAAGCAACAGGAAGAGCAGCACGTACGTCGGCTCTGCCTGGGACTCGGCTTGGGACGAGGACGATTTTGAAGATGAAAACGCGTTCGAAGTCGGCGGCAATATAGCGGCGACTGGATATTCTTACGGAGATTCTTTCACGCAGCAGGAGATAGAGAATATATTAATGCCGTTCATGGGCAATGGCTTAAAATTTGAAGATTATAAAAATTTTAATGATATAGCGTTAAGTGCTAAAGGGCCTAATATAATTCTGCCGGTGCTGGATGTGCTGAATAAAGCGGCGGCCAAGCTTAATTTAAATATAAATGATAAAGTGAACGTTGACGCGGTGATATTGAACGGCGGGATGACGCAGTTTTATATGGTTGCAGATAGATTAGAAGAATTTTTTGGTTTTAAGCCTATCGCTGCTTTAGATCCCGATCAGGCGGTGGCCAGAGGCGCGGCTGTGTATCATTATTATCTGCATAAATATAATGAGCTCGAGGAAGACATGCGCCGCGTGCAGGCAGAGCGTCAAGAGCAGGCTGAAAATATAAATAATAAAATTCAAGTTGCTGCGCCCGTCGAGTGGGGAAGAAATATTTTAAATGATAGTCTTTATTTGGCGATGAGAAGCGGCGTGCCGGAGGAGATTATCCCGACCGGAGCGGAACTGCCGTATGAGTCGGCTGAAAAGACGGGCTTTAAACTTCCTGCCGGAGCAAATTATTTCTCTGTGCCGATTCAAAGGCGCGATAATTTTAGTAATTCTTATTTGACTATTGCAAGCGGGCGGGTGATGTTTAAGAGAAGCTATCAGGACGGAGCTTATATAAGCTTTAAAGTCTTTATGAATAAAAGTAAAATTATCACTATGACGGCGCGTTTATCAAGCGATTCTGAAGGCCAGGAGCAGCTTGAAGAGCGAAAAGTATCGATAGACACAGGAAGCGTTAAGGCTAATAATTTAAATTTGAACGCGAATAAAAATAAAATTCTCCCGCCATTGGGCTCAGAGCTTAAAGCTGAATCTGAGCTGCACACTATAAGTCAGCTGTGCGGAAATTACGCCAAGGCCTCTATCGCGAAAAAATCGCAGATAAATAAGCAGATAAATGATATAATCGCGCTGCTTAAAGCTGCGAGTAATAAAAATACTTTCGGCGAAGCGTTTTTAAAGGCGTTAAAGTCAGAGAAGAATGATTACTGCAAGCTTCGATGCTTGACGACGGCAAGGCATATGTGCTTGGAATGGACGGAGGACGAGCGGGCGCAGCTTGCTGATTTCTGCAAAGATTTATTACGCGGCGAGCTCGGCAGCTCTGTAATTTTTAATATAAATATCAGCAACATTCCGCTTAAAGAAGAAGCTATTAGAACTTTAGCATTATGCGGCGACGCAAATATTTTAGATAAATTAAAAAATCTTCACGATATTCCGAAATTCAGGACGGCGTTAGTCTTCGCGCACTCGAGAAGTGCAACGCAGACGGACTGGCTTGTGAAAATTTTAATAGAAGATGTTAAAAATATTAAGCGAGGCACTAACAGCAGCATCGGTGACACGGCCAGCGCGTTATGCTGTATGTTTAAAAAATATCCGGATAATCAAGCTGATAGAAATATTATTATAAAATTCTTGCATGACGCGATATTAACTAATAAGCTTAACGATAACGAATTAATAAGCTGCATATTGGCAATCGGCGTGATATGCGGCAGGCGCGAAGATGTTATTATTGACGGTCAGACTTTAGAGCTTGCTAATGCCGCGCTTGACGAAGCTTATGAATTAACCGGCGGCAGCGACTTTGTAGTAAATTTTGATAAAGCTATAAATATCGCGAGAAATTTAATAGCCGGAGTCGAGCTTGCGCAGGAAGAGCAGGAATTTTTGTTAGAGCGCATTGACAGAGCTTAAAACTTAAAAAATTTTAAATTAAAATAAAGGCGGGATGTCATGTCCCGTCTTTTTGTATTAAAATTAAATTAAATTTTAAAATCTGGAGAGTTTATCATGAACAGAAAAATTGCAGTTGCGGGGACGGGCTATGTGGGCTTGTCGCTTGCCGTGCTGTTAGCGCAGCATAATGAAGTTAAAGCAGTAGATGTAATAGCTGATAAAGTTAATAAAATTAATAATAAGATCAGCCCGATTCAGGATGATTATATTGAAAAATATTTAGCTGAGAAAGATTTAAATTTACGCGCGACGTTGGACGCCGAGGCTGCTTATAAAGACGCCGAGTTTATAATTATCGCCGCGCCGACCAATTATGACGCTCAGAAAAATTTCTTTGACACGAGCGCAGTTGAGCAGGTTATAGAGCTTGTGCTTAAAGCAAATAAAGACGCAATTATGATTATTAAATCAACAATTCCAGTCGGCTATACTGAAAGCGTCAGGGCAAAATATAATACTCAAAATATTTTGTTCAGTCCGGAATTTTTGCGCGAGTCTAAAGCCTTATACGATAATTTATATCCGTCGAGAATTATAGTAGGAACTGATTTAAATAATTTAAAATTAAATCAAGCCGCGCATGACTTTGCTGATTTATTACAAGAGGCAGCTTTAAAAGAAAATATAGACACTTTATTTATGGGCTTGACTGAGGCCGAGGCAGTGAAATTATTTGCGAATACTTATTTAGCATTACGAGTTTCTTACTTTAATGAGCTTGATACTTATGCTGAGATTAAGAATTTAAACACGGCTGATATTATAAAAGGCGTGTCGCTTGATCCAAGAATAGGCGAGTTTTATAATAACCCGTCGTTTGGCTACGGCGGCTACTGCTTGCCGAAAGACACGAAGCAGTTACTCGCAAATTATAAAGACGTGCCTGAAAATTTAATTAGAGCGATAGTCGAGAGCAATCGAACGCGCAAAGATTTTATAGCTGAAAGAATTTTGGACATGGCCGGAGCGTGGGGCGGGTCAGCTGAGTTTAAAGCCGAGCTTGAGCCTGAAAAAAATTTGACCGTCGGAGTGTATAGATTAACTATGAAGTCTAACTCAGATAATTTCAGGCAGTCGTCCATTCAGGGCGTGATGAAGCGCATTAAAGCTAAAGGCGTTAAAGTCATAGTCTATGAGCCGGCTCTTGAAAACGGGACAACTTTCTTTGGCTCTAAAGTTGTAAATAATCTTGAAGAGTTTAAAAATTTATCGCGCGTGATAATCGCGAACAGATTTGACAAAGAGCTTGAGGACGTGAAAGCAAAAGTTTACACGCGCGATATTTTCATGAGAGATTAAATTAAAATTAAAAATATTAATAAAATTACAGCCGGAACGCTTTTACATGCCACGGCTGTTTTTAATCTCTTTGCTATACTCTTGGGCTTAACTTCAACTAAATAATTTAAATAAATTAAAATTTTGAGCATCTTGATATAATTTTAATAAATTTAATAATTTTAATTTTTAATAATAAGGAGTGATGAGACATGAGGGAAGAGTGTTTGATCTGTAAAGCTCCGCTTGAATATCTTGAATCTGATATTCTCATGGAGTGTGAGATATGTCATAAACAGGAGAGCAGCAAGACGAGATGCATTAACGGCCACTATGTGTGCAGCGAGTGCCATACGCAAGGCCTGGACAGCATAATCAAGTTATGTCTGGAAGAGTCATCGAAGAACCCGATTGAAATTATAGAGAAGATGATGTCGATGCCGTTCTGCCACATGCACGGGCCTGAACATCATGTCATGGTAGGAGCTGCGCTTCTTACTGCTTATAAAAACGCAGGCGGTGAGATCGATCTTCACAGTGCGCTGATTGAGATGATGAGTCGCGGCAAGGAGGTTCCCGGCGGTTCATGCGGCTTCTGGGGAGCATGCGGAGCAGGGATCAGCTCCGGAATGTTTATATCGATAATCTCGAAGTCCACTCCTTTAGCGAACGAGCCGTTTGCGCTCTCACATAAGATGACGTCCAAGTCTCTTGCCCAGATTGGGGAGATCGGAGGGCCTCGCTGCTGCAAGAGGGATTCATTCCTGTCAATCTTAGCTGCTGTTGACTTCGTAAAAGAACATTTCGGGATTAACATGGAGAGGACGGAGGTCGTGTGCAGTTATTCTGCGCAGAATAATCAGTGCATCGGTAAACGCTGTCCGTTCTCGAGAGTTAATCATTTAAGCGGTAAGTGAGGCCACAGTGTCGCGGCGGTCAGTCAGCAGTGATTGACGGCCTTGTTGAGCATGATAGTGAGTGAGCGAGACTGTTTTGTGCGAAGCTTATAGCTTTAGCTTTAACCCACGAAAATGCTCGTGAACAGTCTCCTGTATTTGCTATGTGCTGCTGCGTTTAATTGCTTGATTGATGATTGATTTATGAGTGAGTAACTGATGACTGCGAGGGATTTTGCATGAGCGATAAAGTTTTAAGTGTGTTCAAGATTTCTAAGCCTATAATCGGCATGCTGCACTTGAACGGGGCAAGTGACGCTAAGATTCACGAGCTGGCCAAGTTCGAGATAGAGGTGCTGTATAAGAACGGTATCGACGCTATACTGGCTGAAAATTATTTTGGGACGGCCAAAGACGTCGAGTGGGCTTTGAGTTATTTGCGCGATAATTACAGCGAAAAAATTTACGGCGTGAATATACTCGGCGGAACTGAAATAGCTTTTAAATTAGCAGCCGAGTTTAACGCGGCGTTCATTCAGGTCGACTCAGTCTGTGGCCATCTGGCGCATGATGATGATTTAAAGTTTGCCGAAGATTTAAACGCGCTGCGCAACAGTAGCAACGCTTTTTTACTTGGCGGCGTTAGGTTTAAGTATCAGCCTGTGAACTCCGGCCGCGCTTTGGACGAGGATTTAACTCTCGGCAAGGGACGCTGTGACGCTGTAGTCGTGACAGGTTCAGGCACAGGTATAGGCACGAAACTTGAGAAGATCCGCGAGTTCAAAAAATTTCTGCAAGATTTCCCATTGTTTGTCGGTGCTGGCATGACTGATGAGACCTGTCGTGAACAATTAGCGATTGCTGATGGAGCAATCGTTGGTTCATACTTCAAGCATGGCGGACGTGATGACGAGCCTATATCCCCCGAACGAGTCAAACGCTTCATGAACATAGTTAATTCATTTAGATTAGCATAAGATCTGCCTTATTGCCCCTCCATTTCAACGTCTAAATACAAAAACAGCCGGCTGAAAATTAAATCAACCGGCTGAATATATTAAATTTAATCTGGCGGCGACCTGCTCTCCCACATGTACCCCATGCAGTACCATCGGCGCGGGCGGGCTTTACTTCCGGGTTCGGCATGGAGCCGGGTGTGACTCC
>JAFSNU010000318.1 GCA_017447325.1 Synergistaceae bacterium
AATTCTATTGCGAAAGAGTTTAGCGGGAACTGGGCGTTGTTCTTTGAGCTTGACGCGTCTTTAGTTGACGTGAATATTCATCCGGCCAAGGCTGAAGTTAGATTTAGATACTCAAGCGAGATATATGACGTTATGCGTGCGGCTGCGGCTGAACTGAGCGGCGAGGCTGAGTATAAAGCGCATGAGCCTGAAGCTGAATTAAAAGTTAATGAGCCTGAGAAAATAAATTTAAATAATAATTTAACTGGCTGGGGCTTTAACGATCCTGACTGGAAAGTTAGGCAGAGCGAGAGAGATTTTGAGCCGGAGCTTGAGGCTGAAGCTGATAATGAAATTGCAAGTGAAGTTCAAGATGACGCATATATAAAGGAAGAAGATTTAAATTTAAATTCCGGTTCGAGCTTGGCCGAGCGCATTAAAAGACTTAATGAAGAGAACGAGATTAAGTATAAACCGGAGCGCGATACGCGGCGCGATGATGAAGATAAAGATATAGAGTTAGACGTAAAAAGTTATAACGCAAATTTTCGCGAGAATTTTATTAACAAGCTGCGTGAGAAGGAGAAGGCCGGCAGACATGTGCCTCATGCGGCGTATATGGGACAGATCGAGTCGGGCTATCTGGTGTTTAATACTTTTGACGGACTTGTGTTAATGGATCCTCACGCGGCGCACGAAAGAATTAATTATGAAAAAGTTCGCGCCGAAGCTAAAAAGTCTCAGGGCGTGCAAAAATTATTAGTGCCGATTGCTTTATCTCCGAGCCTTGCATTAGAAGCCGAAGAGTTTATAGAGATTTTAAATAAATCAGGGCTTGAGATTGAGAAGACCGACGGAATTTTATATTTAAAGTCGCTGCCTTTAGCTGCATTGAGCGCGGCGGACGGCAAGGGCGACAAGCATATTGATCCCGAAAGTTTATTACGCGCAAGCATAGCCGCATTAAAGGACGAGCCCGGCGAGAGCTTGAATGAAGATTTAGTTAATAATATTTTATGGCGGGCCTGGGCTGACGTTGCGTGCAAGGCAAGCGTTAAATTAACTACAGAATTAAATCAAGACGAGGCGTTGGCGTTATGGCGTGACATGCACCAGTGCGAACAGCCGTTTTATTGTCCGCACGGTCGGCCTACGTTATTAAAAATAGATAATGAAGAATTAATAAAGCATTTCGGACGGAGCGATTAAAAATTTAATTTTTAAATTTAAAAGCGAGAAATTAATAAATAAGTTTATTTTAATTTAAATAATTATACTAATTTTAAAATTTTATACAGCAAGCTAAAATATAATTATTTAAATTAAATCACAGAACGGGGGAGTTATTAAATGGCTGGCATCAAGTTTAATAATATTTCTTTCGCTTATGGAGACAAGCAGATATTGAAAGATTTCTCGCTTGAAGTTGCTGACGCGCAGATAATGTGTCTGCTCGGGCCGTCTGGCTGCGGCAAGACGACTTTGATGCGCTGCTTGGCCGGGCTTAACAAGCCGTCGAGCGGCGAGATCTGGGTCGGCGACCGTTGTTTATTCTCGAGTGAAAAGCGCGTTAACGTTCCGCCTGAGCGCCGAGGCTTGGGAATTGTCTTTCAGGACTACGCCGTGTGGCCGCACATGACAGTTCTTGAGAACGTGTGTTATCCCATGAAGAAGCACCGGCTGCCCAAGGACGAGATCGAGCGCAAAGCTAAATATGCGCTTGAGCAAGTTAAAATGAGCGACTATGCGCCGTATTTGCCGAGTCAGCTGTCGGGCGGACAGCAGCAGCGCGTCGCAATCGCAAGAGCGTTAGTTAGTTCAGACGAAGTGATTATAATGGACGAGCCTATCACAAATCTTGACGCTAAACTTCGCGAAGAGATGTTGATTGAGATCAGGCAGATTCAGAAAAATATCGGCACGACTATTTTGTATATCACGCACGATCAAGAGGCGTCTTTGCAGTTATGTGACAAAATGGCGATCATGAACAAGGACGGAAGCTTATGCCAGATCGGCACGGACGAAGATATTATTTTGCGGCCAGCGGAGCGTTTTGTCTTTGAATTTATAGGCGTTTCTAATTTCTTTAAGCTTAATAAAATTAATAATTCTTGGAAATTTAATAATGATTTAATTTACGACGGCGAAGTCCCCAGCGAGTTTAATAATTATTCGCAGATAGAAATGGGCGTTAGGCCTAACGGGATTATATTTGACGATAATTCGCAGGTTCGCGGCGTGATTAAACGCTCGGTCTTCTTAGGCAGCGAGTATAACATGTTTATCGACTTTAACGGTCAGGAAGTTCGAGTTCAGCGCAGCGCGTTCGACGTTCAGCGCGAGGGCTCGCACGCGATTAAAGAGGGCGCGGAAGTCGGCTTAAAGTTTTTAAGTCCGAAATTTTATCCTGCTAATTAAAAATTTAAAATTAAAAATTAAATTTTAAATAATTTAAGACTGGAGGCGTAATTTTAAATGTCGTTATTTAAGAGACGCAAGGGCATGGCCGATTTAGCGGCTTTAGAGGGTCGGCACTTCGGCGTTGACGGCTTGATGACCGCTCTGAGCTTCGTATTATTATTTGTAATCGTAGTAATTCCGATCTTTATGATAATTTATAACGCGTTTTTCTTTGAGGGCAAATTTGATTTAACGCTCTTCACGTCCGTAATCTGGGACAAGGAAAATTTAAAGGCGATGGGCAACACTGTTATAATTGCAATCGCCGTTACTATATTCGGAACTATAATGGGATTGTTTTACGCGTGGCTTCTTGGCCGCAGCGACATTCCGGCCAAGGGCTTTATGCGGGCGTTATTCACAATTCCGTACATGTTCCCGCCGTTCTTCGGTGCAATGGCTTGGGATTTATTGCTCTCAGGCCGCGCCGGCTACGTTAATAGATGGCTGATGTCGATGTTTCATCTCAAGCAAGCTCCGTTTAATATAAATAGCTTATGGGGAATTATATTTGTCGAATGCTCGTATTATTTCCCGTTCGTGTTCATGCAGGTCGTCAGTGCACTCGAGCGCATGGATCCGACGCTTGAAGAGTCAGCGCGTATCGCCGGAGCGAAGCAGTCTCAAGTTATTTGGAAGATTACTTTGCCGTTGGTCAAGCCCGCTATCTCAGCCGGAGCGTTATTAATATTAATCTCGTCGCTTGCGCACTTCGGCGTGCCGTCTATATTAGGCTTTAGCAAAAATATTTACACGCTGCCGACTATGATTTACGCGTTAATAAATAAGTCCGGCGGAAGCTTCGAGGGCATTAGACAGGGCACGGCGTTATCAATTTTATTAGTCGCAGTTGTCGCTATTGCGCTTGTTATACAGAAAAAAGTTTTGAGCTCGGGCAGCTATGATATTATAAAGGGCAAGTCCATGAGACCTACTTTAATAAAACTTCGCGGCGCGAAATATCCGCTTTTATTCTTAGCTTGCTTAACGCTGTTAATAATAGTTGTAGTCCCGTTAGTAATGATATTCTTGGTTGCGTTAGTTAAAGGCTACGGCAGACCGTTAATCTGGAAGAATTTTAGTTTAATAAATTACCAAAAAGTTTTTGAGTCGACTGCTACTATGGACTCGATTAAAAATTCGTTGTTCTTGTCTGTCACGGCCGGAATAGTTTGTATGTTCTTGGGCGTCATGATCGCTTATGTTATTAATCGCATTAAGCCGAAAGGGCGCGGCATATTAGAAATATTATCGATACTGCCGTACTCTATACCTGGGACAGTGCTTGCGATAGGCGTAATATTATCATGGTCGGGCGCGATTATGAATATAACGCTTTATAACACAGTCTGGATAATTTTAGTCGCATACATGGCAAGATATTTGTCGTTCTCAATGAAGAGCGCGAGCGCGTCGCTGCAGCAAGTTAATTCGTCGCTTGAAGAGGCCTCGCGGGCTTGCGGCGCAACCCACACTGAGTCTTTAAAGGATATAACGCTGCCGTTGATAAAGCCGGCCATGGTCTCTGGCTTCTTCTTAATATTTTTACCGGCAATGCGCGAGCTGACGACTTCGATTTTATTATACGGACCGTACAGCCGCACGTTAGGCGTGCAGATCTTTGCGTTAAGAGACGCGGGAATGATACCGCAGGCCTCGGCTTTAGCCTCGATTGCGATTTTAATTATAATAATCTGCAACTTTATCGTCACTGAGATTACGAAAGACAGAAAAGGGGCGTAATTTAAAATGGCAGAAAATCAGGTTGTATTAAGACACGTAACTAAAAGATTCACGACGCGCACGATGGGAACTGTGACGGCGGTCGATGATTTTAATTTAGAAATTAAAGAGGGCGAGTGTTTCTCGTTCTTAGGGCCGTCCGGCTGCGGCAAGACGACGACTTTAAGAATGATAGCCGGCTTTGAGGATTTAAGCGAGGGCGAGATCGAGTTATGCGGCAAGCCTGTGTCTATTAAGTCAAAAAATTTATACGTCCCGCCGGAAGAGCGTAATCTTGGCATGGTCTTTCAGGCCTTTGCAGTGTGGCCGCACATGAATATCTTTGACAACGTCGCATTCCCGTTAAAGATTAAGAAAGTCGCCAGAGCCGAGATAGAGTCGCGAGTTAAAGCAGCGTTAAAGCACACGAGCCTTGACGGGCTTGAAAAAGTTTTCCCGTCTGAGTTAAGCGGTGGACAGCAGCAGCGCATAGCATTAGCCCGAGCGATAGTGACAAATCCGAAAGTAATGTTACTTGACGAGCCGTTAAGCAATCTTGATCCGAAACTTCGCGAGACGATGCGTTTCGAGATTAAAGAACTGCAAAGACAATTCGGCTTCACGATTATTTTCGTCACGCACGACCAGTCTGAAGCAATGGCAATTTCTGACAGAATGATGGTCTGCGACATGGGCAAGATAGTTCAGATAGACACGCCGGAGAATTTATATAATTATCCGAACTCGCGCTTCGTTCATAATTTTTTAGGCGAGTCGACGTTTATTAACGTGATTATAAAAGACGGCAAAGTATTTCCGGAAAATGATTTGTCGCAGGCTTTAAATTTAGAAATTCCGGAAGCTGCTTTAAACTCGCCGGATGGACGTATGGTCATCGCGACGCGGCCTAACGCAATTAATTTAAGCAAAGAGCGCGGCGAGCGAGGATTCTTAACTCATATCGAGAAGCGAATATTTTTAACGGACAAGACCGAGTATTTAGTTGCAGTAGGCGATCAGCTGTTAAAAATTCAAACGCCGCATAGAGTAGTATTTGCGCCGGGTGAAGAATGCTTTATCGAGATTGCAGCACCGGCCTGGTATCCGCCGGAAGACAAAGAAGCCGAAGCCGAGAGAGCGAGACGGCAAAGGATTTAAGATTTAAGTTTAAAATTTATTTGCGCTTGCTTGCTATTCGCCTATCTTGATGAAGGCTGAGCGCGCGAGTAAAATTTATAATTAAGATTAAT
>JAFSNU010000319.1 GCA_017447325.1 Synergistaceae bacterium
CCGGAAGCAGAGGAAGAGGAAGAGCCGGACACGGAGGAGAACGCCTTATTAAAAGCGATAAGCCCGCAGACGATGGGCTTGCTTGCGCCGGGTGTGAACAATTATAATTATTACGATAATTTATACGAGAGCGAGCGCGAAATTGAAAAAGCTCCGGTCAAGCGGAGGTTAAAAGGCGACTTCAGGGCGTAGAGTTGAAAGATTTTAAGGAGTGATAAATCATGAAATTTAAATTATTGCCGACAAGAGAAACGTTAGAATATGGAATGAAAGTTGACCGTTATTGGTATTACGCTAATCAGTTTAAAGAGCTTTGCCGTTTCATTGACGACTTTAATATTAAGGCGTTTTGTACTGATAATTTAAGTTTAATGAAGAGCGGAACTTTTTGCAGGATACTACAAAGAGGGAACGTCCCAAATTACGCGTATGATTATAATTCAACTTTGCAGCGAGCTTTTCATGCCGATGTTGATCTCAGTGATCATAACACATGGTGGAAGACTGCGAGTAATAAAATTTTATTTTCAGCTGTGCCGTACGCGAGCAAAGAGGCGTGTGTAAAAGCGTTTAATGCAATAGCCTGCAAATTTAATTTTCCTGAGAATATACAAATTAAATTTTTAGATGATAAATACTGCTGGCGTTATCAAAGCAAAGAAAGTATTGCGCCGCATTTGATTATCTACAGCGTTGATTAGATAGAACACGCTTAAATATATAAAATTTAATCCGGCGAGTTCACAAATTAATAAATAGCTTAGCCTTGCTTGCGCCGGGCGTGAATAATTATAATTATTATGATAATTTATACGAGAGCGAGCGCGAAATTGAAAAAGCTCCGGTCAAGCGGAGGTTAAAAGGCGACTTCAGGGCGTAGAGAATTGATGTCAAAGCCTGTTATAATAGAGCTTGTTATCGTCTTTGCTAACGTGATGCAGCTCGCGATATTTGATAAAAATATTTCGTCGCCTATGAACGTGATTTAAAGCGTGATTTAAAGCTGACATGCGCTCGCGTCAAGATTAAATAAGTCTATCATGACAGGGAAGTCTGACTGAAGCGAAAATGAATAATTATAAAAAGAATTTTGCTCAATTTTCAGCTATTCTCACATGAAATAAATCATCCTATAATACTTCCCAGAAAATATTTTGTAATTTATTCCAATATTTTGGATTCTATATTTTTATTAGCAATTTGATAAATTGCAACACACAACTCTGTGACATGTAAAATATCGCAGTAATTTAATTCTTCTACGCGCTTCAAGCTCAAGAGTACACAAGCCAGCTCTTTCGTTAATAAATTTAATTTAAAAATCAACAGGCTTAATATAAAAACTTATTTTATAGTAATAATATGATTTATAATCTCGCCGATGATCTGGTAATGGCACTGGCCGTGTATAATGTCATTTGGATCGTCATACTTAGCTAATATTTCTGACGGAATGTCGCTTCTGTCGAACTGCTTCATGTAAATTTTTCTGCATTCGAACACCTCGCGGGCTTCTTGAAAAGAAATTCCGTGCGTCAAAAATTCCGGCGTGAGTCCCGCTTCTTTAACTTTGTCAGCATAACGCCCTGACTTGAAGCCAAAAATTTTATGAATATAGTCGAGCTCCGGCGGGAAATACGAGACAGTGAAGTAATTATTACTATTTATAAATTCCCATGTAAAGCGTTCGGGCTTGATGAATGCAAAATAAGCGTTCTTGCCCCAGATCATGCCTTTAGCTCCGTACATGATAGTTAAAGAATTAAATTTTTCGCGCGTCCCTGCGGTCAATAATGCTAAATCTTTTCCGACATCTGCCATTTTAAAAGCCTCCAGTTTGCAATTAAAATAATTTTAAATTAATTTAATTATATAATAATTTCAAACATGCAAGGGACGAGCTATCACGATAGCGTGAATATTAAATTTTAAATACAAAAACGCCGGCTGAAAATTAAATCAACCGGCTGAATATATTAAATTTAATCTGGCGGCGACCTGCTCTCCCACATGTACCCCATGCAGTACCATCGGCGCGGGCGGGCTTTACTTCCGGGTTCGGCATGGAGCCGGGTGTGACTCC
>JAFSNU010000320.1 GCA_017447325.1 Synergistaceae bacterium
ATCATTAATTTTTAATAATCTTCCGCCGCCGAATGCGACAACGCTCGGGTCATTAAGCAAGCCGTACAAAGGGGCGCCAGGCTGAACCAACGGCCCTAAGTCGCGCGTGTCCATCTTTAAATTTAAAGCCGTCAAAGCTTTATTCTGCGAGACGTTAATGCTCACCGGCAAAGAATCTTTCATGCGTTCAAAAGCTAACAAACTTCCGTCCGGCGCACGCACTGTCACGACCATAGGCACGTTTATTGACTTTGCCTCGCTCTTCGCCGCTTCTATAATATTCAAAGCCTCGTCAAGCGTTATATCAGCCTCTTTATCTTCAGGCTTTGCATCAGCTTCCATAATTTTTTTAACGACTTTATCAACAAAACTTTCAACGTCTGCCTTGCGGGCGAGCGCGAATAACAAATCAGAGAGCCTGTTAATAAATTTATACGCCTCTTCTGACAACATGCCCTCGCCGTCCCACAACGGCAGAGCCATACGCTCGGCGCGTCTTACCATAGCTCTTGCAACGTGCAAAGCTCCTCCGGCAGGCGAATCGCCCGGGAACACGAACTCGTTCTTTAACGGATAGCTTGAAGTTGTCTTGTCTATCCATGCCTCGAGCTCATGCCAATCCGGCGGCGTCACGCTCTTATTGCCGCGTGCTACGTAAGCCATTAAATTTTGCAGTAACTGCTGAATTTTTAATAACTCAGGCTGCAAAATTTTCGGCGCAAGAGCTCTCGCAAGGCCTACAGCCGAACTCGTCTCGTCTAAAGCTCCGTTTAATTCAATTCTCGGATCGCGCTTTGAAACTCTGGAGCCGTCCCACAGCCTCGTTTCGCCGTGGTCTCCGCCTCCTGTATAAATACGAGCCATTTAATTACTCACCTCGCATTTAACTTATAAATCAACGCTGTCAACAATGCCGATTATACAAGCGTCGATAGGCACGTTCGGGTCTGCTATAGCAGTCTTAGCAGTCGAGCCGCCTACTATTAAAACTATGTCGCCGCGTCCCGCATCGACTAAATCAGCGCTAACTAAGCTGCCCGTGTCCTTCGGCACAAGCTCGCCGTTGTTTGCAACTAAAGGCGCGACGATAAGCAGCTTATGGCCTCTCATGCGCTCGTCCTTGCGCGTTGACACTACAGAACCTATAACTTGTCCAAGCTGCATAAATAAATCTCCTCTCCTAATTTTTTGCACCCGCCCTTACAGTTTAGCATTTCCTTGCCTCCCTTGTAAGGGGAGGTGGCCGCAAACGCGGTCGGAGGGGTGTAAATTTAAAATTTAAATTAAATCTTTCCGGCGTTTTTAAGCGCGCTCAAGACTTGACTAACCTGCGACTGCGTGCCTACAAAAGCGAGCGAGTTTACATGCTGGGGACAGTTGCCGACAAGCTCGCACACTGAAACATCAGCCGCTTTAACGCCTATGTCAGCCGCCGCCATGATCTCGACGACCATTCCCTGAACTAATAAAACTGCGCCCCAGTTCGCGCTTGCCATGTCAATGCCTTCGGTCTTGGGCATGCGCCGCATTATCATAGCCTTTGCGCTCTTAGACGGTGCTTTAATAAATTCATATTTCATCGCCATTTTAAACTAAGCCTCGACTAATTTAATGCCGTATCTTATAAGCTGATCCCGCGCCTCCATAGTCAGCTTCACGCCGCCGGTCAATCTTATAGCTTTAACATTCTTTAAACGTCCGTTAAGCTCGCTCCAAGTAATCCAGCCCGGGCCGCGCAAAGTCAGCTCGCCTGTATTAACATTCTCGCTTATATTGCTTGAAGTGTTTGCCGGCCTAACGTTTCTAACTGACGTCTCAGCATGAGAGATAGACGCAGGAGCTGGAGCTTCAGCCTGCTTGCTTTCAGCCTTATTATTTAAATTATTTAAATTTAAATTTGCGCTTTTAACCCGCGTGTCAGTTAAAAAACACAAGCCCCATTCTCTAAGCCTGTCAAGCCTTGAAGCTAAATGCTTTCCGCACGCAGTCCCGCCGTACCAAGCCCACGAGCTTAAACTGCCTTCCATTATAACCGGCACGCCGCGGCCTAAGCAGCCTAATATCAAAGCTCCCTCGCGCGACCTCGGCACTCCGTCTAATAACTCGCCGACAACAGTCAACGGCG
>JAFSNU010000321.1 GCA_017447325.1 Synergistaceae bacterium
ATTTAATGGAGCGCGAGTCGAATATAATTTTGCTTGATGAATTTGACAAAATTGCGGGCGCATATCACAGCGCGTTTTATCAATTCTTTGACGAAGGCATTTACGAGGACAAAAATTACGCGGCGGACGCGAGACGCAGCGTTATAATCTGCACGTCTAATTATAAATCAGAGCAGGACGCGCGTGAGCATTTAAGCGCACCGTTATTCGCGAGATTTGACGCTGTAATAAAATTTGATGATTTAGACAGCGAGGCTGTTAATAAAATTCTTGAGCGGGAGTTTGAGCATGAAGTAAATAATCTTGATGAGAGCGAGCGCGAATATATTTTAAATATTAAAGACGGGCTGCACGCAAAAATTTTAAATTATGCCGGCTCAAGCGACGCGAGGGCGTTAAAGCGTCACGTTAGAGATATAATAAGCGAGGCTGTGCTCGATAAAATTTTAAATTAATTTTAAATTTTATTAAAAATTATTAAGAAAGTCAGGAGATATTAAATTGAGCTTTGAAAAACTTTTGCCGGTGATTATGATAGTTGCTGCAAATATTTTTTATGACATAAGCACGAAGGCCGTGCCGGGCAATATAAATAAATTCTGCGCGTTAATCATAACTTATCTTACTGCTGCGATAATCTCAGCTATATTATTTTTATACGAGATCAAGCTTGACGACGCTCTGACAGAATTTTCTAAAATCAACTGGGCTCCGTTTGTATTAGCTGCGTCTATTATTACACTTGAGCTCGGCTATATTTTATTGTACCGAGCCGGCTGGAAGATCAGCGAGGGCGCTTTGGTCGCTAATATTTTGCTCGCGTTCTGCTTAATTATTATCGGCTATATTTTTTATCACGAGCATATAAGCTTAAAACAAATTTGCGGCGTAATTTTATGCGTCGCGGGATTAATTTTAATCTGCAAATAAAATTTAAAATTTAAAATTTAAAAAGTCCGGCGCATATACACACAGCCGGACTTTTATTTATATATTTTATTTCTTTAACTCTAACGCTTCTTTTAATTTATCGCTTATGCTCTTATCCGTAACTAAAATTCCGTCCCGGGTTGCAACGATCGCTAAATTTTTTACGCCTAAAGCTATTAACGGCAGGTCAAGCTCGTTTATAATATGCGTGTTCCCGCAGTATAAGCTTGTAGTCCTGCCTGAGTTATACTCGCTCATCGCTTCAGTAAGCGTGTTCCATGTGCCTAAATCTTTCCAGCTCCCGGCAAAGCGCATCACGCTTATATTATTAATATCTTCCCGCTCAAGCACTGCATAATCAAAACTGATTTTAGGCAGCTCAGAATAATTTTTAAATAAATTTTCATAATTATTAAAGCCTAATAAAATTTTAGCTTTATCTAAAATATAATTTAATTTAAACGCAAATACTCCGCCGTTCCATAACGCGCCCTGATCAATATATTTTTGCGCAGTCTCAGCATCGGGCTTCTCTTTAAATTTTAAAACTTTGCTGACTTTATCTTTATTTTCAGGAATAATATAGCCGTACTTCGCGCTTGGATAAGTCGGTTCAACGCCCATTAAAGCAATTTTAGCTTTATTATTTTTAATATAATCATCAAGCTCTTTAAGCATTAAAAAATATTCAAGCTCAACGTACGGATCAACCGGACAGATTATCACGCTCTCATCTAAATTTATATTTTTAATATCATGAAGATACGCGCACGCGAGCGCAATAGCAGGAAAAGTGTCCCGGCGGCATGGCTCTATCGAAATATCAAAACTTTTATCGCTGACTTGCTTATTAATTAATTCAACCTGATTTATCGAAGCAGCGACAGTTATACGCGCGTCCGGCTCAACTTCCCTAATCATCCGGAACATGCGCTGAAACATGCTCTCATGCTTTAAGCTTTTATTATTGCTTAAAATTTTTAGAAACTGCTTAGAGCGTATATTATTCGACAAAGGCCAGAGCCGCTCGCCCGACCCGCCCGATAATAAAATTATATTCATGACTTACTCTCGTAAGCTGCCATTTGCAAGCTCGTCAAGAAATGCGTTATACGCGCTTTTAATTCCGTCATGCAAATTAATTTTGTGCCGCCAGCCTAAGCTGTGCAATAAAGACACGTCTAAAAGTTTTCGCGGCGTTCCGTCGGGCTTGCTATCGTCCCAGATAATTTTGCCGTCAAAGCCTGTTATATCTTTAATTATATTTGCAAGTTCGCGTATCTCTAAGTCCTCGCCCGTTCCGATATTAACTATTTTATCTTCGTTATAATTCTGCATTAAGAACACGCATGCGTCGGCTAAATCATCAACGTGCAAAAATTCGCGCCTCGGCGTTCCAGTTCCCCATAATATTACATTCTCAGCCTTATTAATTTTGGCCTCATGAAATTTACGTATCATGGCCGGCATGACGTGCGAATTATTAATTTCGAAATTATCGCCCGGGCCGTATAAATTCGTCGGCATCACAGAGATAAAATTAGTTTTATATTGCTTATTATAAGCCTGACACATTTTTATTCCGGCGATTTTTGCTAAAGCATAGCACTCGTTTGTAACTTCAAGCTCACCGGTCAATAGCGCGTCTTCTTTGATCGGCTGCTCGGCAAACTTGGGATATATACATGAGCTGCCGAGAAATAATAATTTATTAATTTTATTAATAAAGCTATTATAAATAATATTGCTCTCGATTAATAAATTCTCGTAAATAAAATCCGCCGGATATTTACTATTTGCGTAAATTCCGCCGACCTTCGCCGCCGCTAAAAACACATATTCAGGCCGCTCAAGCTCAAAAAATTTTTTAACGCTCTCCTGCGACAATAAATCAAGCTCACTCCGCGATCTTAAAATTAAATTATTAAAGCCAAGCTCTTTTAATTTTCTTGTAATCGCAGACCCGACAAGGCCTCTATGACCGGCAACGTAAATTTTAGAATTTTTATTCATCATAATTAATCACTCCTCGAGCGCGCTCAAAACTTCATAGCCCGCGTTCTTAACTAAAATATCTTTATTGAAAATTTTTAAATCATAATCAACCATTCGCTTGACTAAATCTTCAAAGCTCACGCGCCGCCGCCAGCCTAAAATTTTTTCAGCCTTCGACGGATCGCCGAGCAATAAATCAACTTCAGTCGGCCTGAAATATCTTGGATCTATTTCGATTAAAATTTTGCCGGTCTTGTCGTCAATGCCTTTCTCGTTCACGCCTTCGCCCTGCCATGCTAAATTTATTCCGGCCTCTTTAAACGCTAATTCTGCAAACTCACGCACAGAATGCGTCTCGCCCGTCGCTATTACAAAATCATCCGGCTTGTCATGCTGCAAAATTTGCCACATAGCTTCAACATAATCTCCGGCAAATCCCCAGTCCCGTTTTGAATTTAAATTTCCTAAATATAATTTATCTTGAAGCCCCAACGCGATACGCGCCGCCGCTCTTGTGATCTTTCGGGTAACGAAAGTCTCGCCTCTTAGCTCAGACTCGTGATTAAATAAAATTCCGTTGCAGGCAAATAAATTATAAGCCTCGCGATAATTCACAGTGATCCAGTAAGCATATAATTTTGCCGCCGCATACGGACTTCTTGGATAAAA
>JAFSNU010000322.1 GCA_017447325.1 Synergistaceae bacterium
ATTAAAACGGAGCTTGACTCGTTCGGCAGCAGACGGCCGATTGACATTATTAAAGCTAATAAACCCATAATAATTTTGGATGAGCCTCAGAAAATGGGCGGCCAAGCTACGCAGGAGAGTTTAAAAGATTTTAATCCGTTGTTTTATCTTAATTACTCGGCGACGCACAAGCAGCATCATACGCTTGTATATGCTTTGGACGCTCTCGACGCTTATAATAATAAATTAGTCAAGAAAATCGAAGTGAAAGGCTTTGACGTTCAAAATTTAACCGGGTCTGACAGCTATTTATATCTTGACGAAATTATTATATCGCCTGACAAGCCGCCCCGTGCGAGGCTCGAGCTTGAAGTTAAATATAATAAAGAGATTAAGCGCGTTACACGTATAATAAATTTTAAAGACGATTTGTTCGCGCTGTCCAATAATCTCGAGCAGTATAGAGGCTTTACGGTCAGCGAAATAAATTCTGTTAATAAATCTGTAGAGTTCACGAACGGAATTATAATTCACGCCGGCGAGGCATCGGGCGATGTCTCGGAGCTTGACATGCGCCGCCTTCAGATTAGAGAGACTATAAGATCGCATTTGCAGAAAGAGAAGGAATTATTTAATAAGGGCATTAAATGCCTGTCGTTGTTCTTTATAGACGAGGTCGCGAAATATAGAAAGTATGACGAAGAAGGCCGCGAGATAAATTCCGAGTACGGAGAAATTTTTGAGCAGGAATATAATTTTGTCTTGAACGAGCAGCGCAATATGTTTAATGAAGCTTATAATAAATATTTAAGCAGCATAGATACGCATAAAACTCACGCAGGATATTTCTCGATTGACAAGAAAGGCCGCAAAATTAACAGCGTATTAAAGCGCGGCAGCGACGCCAGCGACGATATAGCAGCTTATGAGTTAATTTTAAAAGACAAAGAGCGTTTGTTGTCGTTAGATAATCCCGTCAGATTTATTTTCTCACACTCGGCCTTGCGCGAGGGCTGGGACAATCCGAACGTCTTTCAAATCTGCACGCTGAAGCACGGCGGCAGCTCGGCCATTAATAAACGTCAGGAAGTAGGGCGCGGGCTGAGGCTCTGCGTTGACCAGAACGGGACGCGCATGGACGCTGAAACTTTAGGCGATGAAGTATTTAAAATTAATAAATTGACTGTCATAGCGTCTGAGGGCTATAAAACTTTTGTCGAAAGTCTGCAGAGCGCAATCAAAGAGGACTTGAGCGAGCGTTCGGCAAACGCTTTGCCGGATGATTTTGTAGAAAACGGACGCAAGCCTAAGATAACTAATAAGTTAAATAATAATTTTAATAAGCCTGAGTTTAAAGCTCTCTGGGATTTAATTAAAAATAAATATGCTTATAAAGTCGAGTTTGATGATGAAAAATTAATTAAAAACGCTGTGATAAGTCTTGATGCAAATTTGTATAAAAATATATCGCAGCTTAATTATACTTTGACTATCGGCGAGCAGCAGGGCTTATTAAAATTTGAAGAGAAAGATAATAAAACTAATAAGCTTGAGCAAATTGCAGGCGGCAGTGTAAAATATGATTTAATCGGCAAGATTGCCCAGGCGGCGAAGCTCACGCGCAGGACGGCGGCAAAAATTTTAGCAGCTGTAAGGCCTGACACGTTCGCAAAGTTTAAATTAAATCCCGAAAAATTTATTAACGAGGCTGTTATATTAATAAATAATGTTAAGGCTGAGCTAATAGCTGAAAATATAAAATATATTAAGACAAATCAAGTTTATGATGCTGACGAAATATTTAAAGCTGAGAGCGGCGAGTTGGACAGGGCGTATAAAGCTGATAAAAATATTCATGATTACGTGCTGCCGGACAGCGGGATCGAGCTGCGCATGGCTCAGGACATGGACAAGGCAAGCGAGGTCTGCGTGTATGCGAAATTGCCGAAGGGCTATGCTGTGTCAACGCCCGTTGGAAATTATTCGCCGGACTGGGCCGCCGCGCTTAAAGATAATAAATATATTATCGCCGAGACTAAGGGCAGCACTGACGAAATGCAGTTAAGGCTGATCGAGAGAATAAAGCTGAAATGCGCCGAAAAATTATTTGCCGAGAATAACGCCGTGATTTATCGCGTTGTTGACGGCTGGCAGAGCTTGCTGAATAGTTTATAAATTTTATATTATAATAAATTAAATTTTATAAATTCAGGAGCGTGATGTTAGACATGGACATTAAAGAAATTCGCGGCAAGATCGACAGCATAGACGATAATATTTTGAAATTATTTTTGGAGCGCATGGGCTTAATGCACGACGTTGCGGAATATAAAAACGCCCGGGGCTTGCCTGTTAAGGACAGAACTCGTGAGCGCGAAGTCTTGAATAATATAATGGAGAAGGCCGGGCCGGAGTTCGGCGAGTACGCGTATTATTTATTCTCTAAGCTCATAAGCTTGTCTTGCGCGCGGCAGAACGAGTTTATAAAATCTGAAACTAAAGTCAAGGCTCAGGTTGAAAATTCTTTGTTAAATATAAACGAGACGTTTCCTAAAAATGCAAGCGTAGCATGTCAGGGCGTCGAGGGCTCGAACGCACAGGCGGCGTGCGATAAAATTTTCCCGCTGGGAAAAATTATGTATGTTAACAGCTTTAAAGCCGTGTTTGATGCAGTAGAAAATAATTTGTGCAAGTATGGCATATTGCCCATCGAGAACAGCACCAACGGGTCAGTAAGGCCTGTTTATGATTTATTGCTTGAGCGAAAGTTTTATATAGTTCGAGGCACGCAGCTTTTAATTCAGCATGAGCTATTAGCGAAGAAAGGCGCGAAGCTTGAGAATATTAAAAAAATTTACTCGCATCAGCAGGCTCTTGGCCAATGCTCGAATTATTTAGCTAAATTAAATTCAGAGCAGGGCGTTGAAATTTTGCCGTTCAGCAACACGGCGGCGGCGGCTAAAATGGTTGCCGAGTCTAATGACTTAACTATAGCGGCCATAGCCTCGCCCGAGTGCGCGAAGCTTTATAATTTAGAGTGCTTAAATTATAATATTCAGGACAGCGATAATAATTATACGCGCTTTATCTGCATATCTAAACAGCCGGTGATATATGCCGGAGCAAATAGGTTAAGTATAATTTTAGGCTGCGACAACACGCCCGGCGCGCTTTACGAAATTTTATCGCGGGTAGCAGCTCACGGCGTGAACATGGACAAGTTAGAGAGTTATCCTGCGGTAGGACGTCACTTTGAATGGATGTTCTTTCTGGAGCTCGAGGCGTCGATACATGAGCCAGGAATTTTAAACATGCTTGAGGACTTAGAGCGCACCTGTCCGAATTTTACTTTATTAGGAAATTACTCGCTTGTGTAAGTTAAGCATAATAAAGAGTCAGCTCTCGTCGCCCCACTTGCCTCCCCTGTAAGGGGAGGTGGCAGACTTTAGTCTGACGGAGGGGTGTTGCTTTTCAAATGAGGTTGCTTTAAATTGAAAAATATAATAATAATCGGAATGCCGGGCTCGGGCAAAAGCACTGTCGGCCTTGAGCTCGCTAAACTTTCGGGCTTAAATTTAATAGATACTGACGAAGAGATTGTTAAAACTTCAGGCTTAGCTATTACTGAAATATTTAATAATTTCGGCGAGAAATATTTTAGAGAGCTTGAGCATGAAGTGATTAAAAATTTGAGCGGCAGAACCGGCTGCATAATCGTGACTGGCGGCGGTGCCGTGAAAGATTTTAATAATTATAAATATTTAAAGCTTAACGGCAAGATATATCACATTGAGCGGGATATAAATTTATTAGCGCGTGAAGGCAGGCCGTTGTCTCTTAACGCTGACATGAATAAATTATATCAAGAGCGGGCGGATTTATATAAACGCTTTCGAGATACGATAATTTATAATGACGGCACGCCGCTTGAGGCTGCGCAAAAAATTTGGGAAGATTTTAATAATTTAAATTAAATAATATTTATATTTATAATAGATAGAAATTTAAGTTAGGAGCGTAATATTAAACATGGAAAATTTTGTATGGCATAACCCGACTAAAGTTTTATTCGGCAAGGACACCGTGCCGGAGTTAATTAAATTAATGAAGGCTGATAATATTAAAAATGTTTTAGTGTTATACGGCGGCAAGGCGATATTCAAGAACGGCGCGTATGCTCAGGTCATTAAGGCGTTGAGCGAGAACAAAATTAATTTCACGGAGATCGGCGGCGTGAAGCCCAATCCAAGAATTGACAAAGTCCGTGAGGCCGTGAGCCGTATCAAGATGCAGGCTGAGAGTTCCCCGAACGAAAAATTTGACGCTATAATTCCCATAGGCGGCGGCAGTGTCTTTGACTCGTCAAAGGCTATCGCGGCCGGAGCGTTGTATCACGGCGACGTGTGGGACTTCTTCGACGGCAAAGCTAAAGTTGAAAGCGCGCTGCCGATTTACGGAGTTTTAACAGTCTCGGCGACGTCAAGCGAAGTCAACGGCATTGCTGTCGTGACTAATCCGGATAAAGAGGCCAAGACTTCTATGTCGAGCGATTTAGTTTATCCCAGAGCAGCGGCGATTGACCCAAGCTTTCAAATCACGCTGCCGAATAAGCAGACGGTGAACGGCGGCGTTGATATAATCTCTCACGTATTAGAGCGGGTTTTGGACGGCGACGAGGGAGCTTATATAATGGACGATCAGGGCTATGCGTTGATTAGAAACATGATGCGCATTATTCCTGATTTGTTAGAAGAGCCAAGAAATTATGATTTACGCGCGGAGTACGCATGGATCGCGAGCATTGCGCACAGCGGATTTTTATCCTGCGGAAGGGAAGGCCGCGGCGATTTCGCATCGCATAAACTTGGCCATTCTTTAAGCTTATTATTCGATGTGCCGCACGGAGCTTCTCTCTCTGTCATGACTCCGGCCTGGGCAAGATATTTATACGAAGATAATCCCGTGCCGTTTGCAAGACTTGCCGAAAATGTCTTTGATATATTTGACGGCTCTGACGAAGACAAAGCTATTGACGCAATAGAAGCCCTTGAAGATTTCTTCAGCTCGATAGGCGCGCCGACGACTTTGCGCGAGCTTGACATTGACGAGGGCGAGATAGAGCGCATAGCCGAGAACGCGTCGAAGGGCGGAGCGTTCGGAAAGTTAAGCAAGCTTGAGCCCGAAGACGTGTTAGAGATTTATAAATTAGCTTATTAATTAAAATTAAATTAACTTGCCGCTTTTGTAACGCAATGCAAAGGCGGCAAAGTTTTTTATTTTTAATTTTAGGAGCGGATAAATTTGTCAAAGCTGAGCGTTGATCGTAAACGAATCGGTGATTTATTTAGGGACAGGGAATCAGATTTTTTAATCCCTGATTATCAAAGGCCGTACGAGTGGGACGACGAGGAATGTCAGACTTTATGGGATGATATTTTTGCTTTCGCGTTCCCTGATGATAATTATTTAAATTTTGATGATAATAACGATGAGTATTTTTTAGGCCCTATAGTTGTATTTAAGAATGAGCGTAACAAGCTTGAAGTTATTGACGGGCAGCAGCGGCTCACGACTTTAATGCTATTACTCAGGGCGTTTTATTCAAGATTTGAGAATATGCAGGATCAAGGCTCGCAAAGCACGCGCGATGACATAGCTAAATGCGTATGGAAAACTAATATATTCGGTCAGCCGAATTTTGAAGAGCTTAAAATAAATTCAGAAGTTGCGTCGGACGATGATAAAGATGA
>JAFSNU010000323.1 GCA_017447325.1 Synergistaceae bacterium
TAAACTAGTGCAAGCTGTTATTAATCGCGCTTTCGGAGCGTAATAATGGCTGTAAATGCTATTAATAATAATTTAAATCAGCTTGAACGCGAATTCCATAATATTAGTATAAGAGTATCGCATAGTTCACGCACCGGCACGCCAGGCGACATCGCGACTTCATAACAAATCTTGAAGATTGCGCAATTTCTAGAGAGCTAAATACGAGCCGTTATACAGTTTAAAGAGAGCGAGAGCTTGCGGACGTGAGGCCTTATATACCGGAAACGCTGCGTGTTAGTGCGGTGCTTTACAGACGTATTAGAGATCTGACAAGAAAGATTGTTTGGACGCGCAGTTATTATAATTCTTTAAATAATCTCATGACCGGCAAGACACTTCAGGACAGCTGGGAAAAGGAATTTGAAACGGACGTAGTTACTAAAGTTGACACGGGACTGAATTATATTTGCGAAGATATAGACCGTGTTAATGATTATTATAACAAGGCTGACAAGCTTTATAATAAATATCAAGCTTTAGCTCAGCGTTATAATTTCTACTGCTATTTTAAGCGTATTAAGCAAGGCACGAGTTCGCCGAGCTGGAGCGACAGCAAAACTCATGACTATGCTACTGTATTTACTAGAGGCTTTAGGCTTTAGAGATTACGCAAGGAGCGCAATTGTTCAGAAATGACCTGCGTGAAAATAGCCGCCGCTACGTCTGAAACTAACGGGAACCGCCAAGCCTTTAATTTAAGGATCCGCGCGGTGCGTATTTTATAGGCGGAAATAGTAAAATGAGCGAATATATTGGTTTGAGACCGGCTATAAGGATTTTGCAGGCGGCAGCACTCTCGGCAAGAAGATTTCTCAGTTGGAAGTATAAAGCGGGAAGTATAAAGGCGGGCAGTATAAAGGCGCAGGCAGCAGATGCCTTGAAGTATTTCTTAATCTAAGGTTTTTAGACATGTCGCCGGATAAATATCCGTTTGTTGGTCTGGATTAGTTTAGTTTAGTTTAAGTTAAATTAAATATAAGCGGCGGGCTTGCCTAAGATTTATAGACAGGCTCGCTTTAATGTTAAATATTGCTTTATATATGCTATATTTATTGATAATATAAAATACTTAACTTAACTTAACTTATCTAATAGCTTATCTCTAATAGCTTATCCTGATTTTTAAGCCCAAAGCCGGACTTTCGCATCGCTTGATTTATCTTTGCAAATATCTCGGCCTCGTCCTGAGAATTTATATTTATATTCAAATTTTTATCTAAGTCTTCAGTTTAGATAAAATTAGATAAAAAATCGTTTATCACGCGCTCGGCTTTGTCATCTTTAAATAATTTGCGTAAAATTTTATGCGCGTCCTGTTTAGTCAGACCGTCAACTCTAAAATTAACATATTTCAACATTACGCTTAAATAATCTCTCTCGGTCTCGTCATTTTCAAGTTTAATTAATTTCTCGAAAAAATGCTTTGACTTTTCATAATCGCCGAGCTTCAACGCAAGAAACGCGCCTAATCTATCAACTTGAATTTTATCATCAAATAATTTATTGCCGGAATAAAAATTATATTCATCGAATAAAATATAATTCATGAGCAGCCGCTCAGTCTGTTCGTCCTGTTTATTAGCTGCTAATCTTGCTAATAAATCTCTCTTTGACGAATAGGCTTTTATTCTCGCGATAAGATTATTAGCTGTAAAAATAGTGTTGACACCCGGGACTACAATCCAGCAGGCAGGAAATCCAATCGTTGACGCGTCGCGTATCAACGGCGTCATGTTCTCCCGCTTTAAAAGCGCGAATATATTTTTCAGCATCTCAGTATTGCTTGCATTTTCAGCCGCGCCCCACGGAATAAATTTCCAGTCCGGCTCTTTAAGCATTAAATTATAACTATAAAAGCCCGAGCCAATTGACATGATATTATTAATATTATTTAAATTATGCACTTGCGTTTCATTGCCAAACACGCATGCAGACGAAGCATCTTCAAGAGTTTTGCGTCCCTGCAGTGTCTCAGTCAAAGTCCGTTCAACCGCAATATTAAACGACGGATGAGCTCCGAAGCATATTTTAAAATTTCCCGTTTCTTGATCCGTAATTACCGACGCTGCGACAGGGAAGCCCCGCCCTAAAGATCCGTCTAAAACTTTTACTTTATATCTGCCGCTGCTCTCAAATTCTTGTATTAAATTATATATGGCAAACTGCTCGAGATATTCGCGCGGGATTTCCGGCGGCCATTCCGTTCGCGCCGAGTTTCGTAGGGTACAAAGTCACGCGGCAGCTCACGCTCAATTTTATGTCTTTAGTCTCCGTCCATTCCATAACAGGGAACAGCCCCGCATCGTGCAATATCTTTTGGATATTTAACACAGTCTGTGCA
>JAFSNU010000324.1 GCA_017447325.1 Synergistaceae bacterium
ACCGGCGTTCAGGGCGGTATAGATTTAAGCACTTGGAAGATAACAGAGGGCACTACGCCCGGGCAAGTTTTAACGCTGAACGTTGCCGGCTATGAACATAATATAGACATGACGGCGATGCTTGACGCGAATACCAACGGCAAAATCGACGCGGAAGACTTGGCCGAGACTATAAATGCGAGAATGCAGGATTATGATCTCAGGGCCGAGATCAACGACGACGGCTATTTAGTATTATATTCGCCGAGGGGCTACTCATTCAGCGTGAGCATGAGCGAAGTTGACGCGGACGGAAACGCAGGCAATCCCGGCAATTTAACTTCAAGCTTCTTAGGCTCAGGCACTCAGAACGAGACTTATTATAGAGGCGGCTATAAATTAGACAGTGCCGCAAGCTCCCGCGTGTCTCCCGGCATTCACGGACAGAACGCGACTATACGCAGCGGTGCTAACACGACTAAACAAAACGGCTTCGACATGATTGACGACTTAGTCGCGGCGGTGAAGTCCGGCAACAGGGACACGTTAGGCGATGTCATGCTGCCGAGAATTGATAATTTTATTGATAATTTATTAAGTGTCATGTCATCGAACGGCGCGCTGCAAAATAGATATAACACCAACGTCGAGCGTCTGACGAAAGATAACGTAGTCATGACGGACAGCTATGATAAACTTGTTAAAGTCGATCCGGCGGACGTCGCAACTCAAATGATGATGGCAAGCTATATGTATCAGGCTAATTTGAGCGTAATATCGCAGTTAATCCAGCCGAGTTTATTAGACTTCTTGCATTAAGCTTTAGCTCTGCGAGGATTTAAAGCCTGAATGCAATCGTCGCAGACGTTAAATTAAATTGCGGCCTACAAGGCGGCATGGCTCGGCCGTGACTAAAGATGTTCCGGCTAAAATAGTTAAAGAAATTTAAAATTTTAATTTTATAAATAAAACGCTCAGACTTTAATTTTAAAATTTAATTAAGCCTGAGCGTTATTTTAATTTTAAATTTTAATTTTTAATTCTGCGAGGCCTCGTCAAGATCTAAAATTTCTTCGCCGGAGTTATCCTCGCTCTCGCCGTCTTTAATTTCGTTGTCCTCTGTCGTGCTGTCGAACTCGAACTCGCCTAAGTCATTTACTCCGGCATTATCTTGATCGTCCGCGCCCTCAGCTTCGCCGTCAGTATCTTCGTCACTGTCAGGATTGACGTTCAATAAGCCCATGCCCTTTCCGACTTCAGCCATTATCGCGTCAATAATTTCTTGCTGCAACTCCGGATGTTCCGCTAAGAAATTTGCGACAGTTTCCTTGCCTTGGCCTAAAGTCTCGCCCTTATAAGCAAGCCACGCGCCCTTTTTAGTTATCACGTTATAATCTATCGCCATGTCAACGACGGCAACGCCCATGGGAATACCTTTGCCGTAAATTAAACTCGTGTGCGCGTTTCTAAACGGCGGCGCAAGTTTATTCTTAACGACTTTCAAATATAATTCATGGCCGATAGTAACATCGCCCTTGTCAATCTTCTTGCCTCGCCTGACCTCAAGCCTGACTGACGAATAAAATTTTAAAGCGCGTCCGCCCGTCGTTGTCTCAGTAGGCCCAGCTCCGTAGCCTGTCGAGATCGAGGCTCTAAGCTGATTAATAAATATAACAACGCTCTTAGTTCTTGCGATAATAGCCGTAAGACGTCTTAACGCATAAGACATTAAACGAGCTTGAACGCCGAGCTGACTTTCGCCGATGCGCCCGTCAATTTCAGACTGAGGCACTAACGCCGCGACTGAGTCAACAACTGCAATGTCAACCGCGCCGCTCTTGACTAACGTGTCTAAAACATAGAACGCCTGCTCTCCGCTGTCCGGCTGCGATAAATAAAGCTCGTCGATATTCACGCCTAAAGACTTAGCAAGCCCCGGGTCGAGCGCGTGCTCTGCGTCGATAAATGCGGCAACTCCTCCGGCCTTCTGAGCTTCGGCTACAGCGCATAACGCAATAGTAGTCTTGCCCGAGCCCTCAGGTCCGAAGATCTCAACTATGCGGCCTTTCGGATAACCGCCTATTCCAAGCGCAATGTTTAACGGCAGCACTCCGCTCGGTATGACTTCGACTTTATTCTGCGCAGTGTCGCCCAGTTTCATTATCGCTCCGTCACCGAACTTGCTTTTAATATCGGCAATCGCGCTCTCCAAAATTTCCTCGCGCGTCGTCTTGCCGGTGCTGCTGCTCTTCTTTGCTTTTGCGGCCAAATCTAATTCACTTGCCTTTCATGCTTTAAATTTTATTAATCAAAAATTAATATTCACATTCGGCTTGTTATCGCGTATGCTCCGCCATAAAGCAGCTAAAGCATGACGCACAGCCCTTAATCTAACTTCGCCGCGCTCGCCCGGGAGCTTGCGGCAGAAAGTTTTGCACTCGTTATTACATGCAACTCCGAACCAGACAGTCCCGACAGGCTTTTCATTGCTTCCGCCGTCCGGCCCTGCTATTCCGGTTACGGACACTGCAAAGTCAGCATTAAATAATTTCAACGCGCCCCGAGCCATTTCATCCGCGCACTCGCTGCTCACCGCTCCAAATTTATTTATAATCTCAGCGTCAACGCCTAATATATTTATCTTAGCTTGATTAGAATACGAGACAACTCCGCCGTTAAAAATTTCGGAACTTCCGGCAACTTCAGTCAACG
>JAFSNU010000325.1 GCA_017447325.1 Synergistaceae bacterium
AAGAGAGCTTTATTATTTAGCTAAATTAAATTAGCTTTACTTCAGCTTTAACAAGCGCACTATGAAGACAACGCAGACCATCTTGAAAATCAAAGCCCTTTATAAATGGGTCCAGGGTCCGCGACCCTGGTCAAGAGAGCTTTATTATTTAGCTAAATTAAATTAGCTTTACTTCAGCTTTAACAAGCGCACTATGAAGACAACGCAGACCATCTTGAAAATCAAAGCCCTTTATAAATGGGTCCAGGGTTCGCGACCCTGGTCAAGAGAGCTTTATTATTTAGCTAAATTAAATTAGCTTTGCGAGATGCCTTTAATGCTCTTGATAACCCAGCTGTCATTGCTTGCAGTAAGCACGCTGCCGCAGTACTCGCATTGAGCCGAGGCGTTAATACTTAACGGAGCACCGCAGTGCGGACACGTCGCGCTGTGCATGTCGTCCGTATTCTCCTGAGTTATAACTCCCGACTTGCGGACTAACTCATATTCATATTCCATAAAGATCTCGCGCTTCTTGTCGCCGCTTAATAACTCGCCGGTTCTGTCGTCTAAAACATAGCTGACTATTCGCGTCCTGACGTTCGCGACTAAATAATCCATGCCTTTGCGCTGATAATAGCCGATTAAATTCACGCCTAACACTGCGATATGCTCGGTGTAGTCAGTCCGCATGTGCTTGCGCATCTCGTCGAGCTGACGGTCAAGCTGATTATAAAACGCGTCGTCGAAATACGGCCGCAAGCTCCTAATATCTTTATTATGCCAAGCGTCCTGCATCTGAACATAAAGATTAGATAATTTATCGCAGATAGCCCGCTCGTCAAAGTTCGGATCAAGCTTTAAATAATCCTCGATCGGATCGACAAGCTGCCCCATCGGCTCAGATTGCGGATATTCATAATCATATTTCTTCTGAGCGCGTAAGGCCGAGACAAATTTCCAGACTATAAATAATATAAATAACGCGCCGACTATGGTCGAGACATTATCGCCGCAGCCGTCATCGTCATCGTCAGAGCCTGAGCCGGAAGTTATATTAGAGTTAGCGTTATTATTTGAGCCTAATAATGCTCCGGCAACGAACGCGCCTAAATTTCCGCCGCCTGAATTCGTCTCGTGACTATAGCTTGAGCCGGAACTCGAACGCCTCGAGCTGTTATTATAGCTTGAGCTTGAGCGCGGGCTTGAGTTAGAGCTGGAGCTTGAACGCGAGCGCGATCTTGAGCTTGAATTATTATAGCCTCTGCTGCCTGAGTAGCCGCCGAAGTCTGACTCCGCCCTCTCCGCAAAGACCGCAAAGAACGCGCATAATATTAACGCAAATATAATGTTAAATTTCTTGAACTTTCTCATGATGTTAAATTTAAAGTTTAATCTTAAATATTATTTAAGCTGGCCGCTCATGCCGCGTAAAATATCGTTGCGTGCGGCGGCGCTGCCCTGAACGTGCCCTGAATGATTAGTTGTCGAGCCTACCCAGTACGTCCTTGCGCGTGATGATAATTCTGAAGGCAAGTCAAT
>JAFSNU010000326.1 GCA_017447325.1 Synergistaceae bacterium
AGATACTCGAGATAATTTTTAATTTTAAAATTTAATTTAAGAATTTAAAAAATGTATCCTGTTTTATTCGAGACAAGTTTTTTCACGGCTGACTCGTATAGTATTTTATGGCTGATCGCTTTATCGCTCGCGATGTACTGGAGCGTAAGGCGCTTCAGCCTTTACTTTTATGAGCTTGATGAAGAATTAGAAGCGAGGCGGATTATCAGCTGGGCGTTTGTCGCGATGTTATTCGGCGCGGCGTTAATCAAGCCGATTTTGCATATTAATTATTATATTAAGCATCCCGGCGAGATTTTTATTAACGGCGGACTGTCTGAAATAGGCGCGGTCGGCGGAGCGTTTTTATGTGCGTTCTTAATGTGCCGCAAGAATAAAAAAATTTCGTTTCAAAAATTATGCGACATAGCTGCTCTGCCTGCGATGCTTGCTATTGCTATAGGACGCTGGGGATGTTTCTTAAACGGCTGCTGCGTCGGAATTATAAGCAGCTCGCCGTTTGCGCTGCACTTTCCGAAAGACGCGGCGAATATATGCCGTCATCCAACGCAAATTTATTACTCGCTGTTTGCGTTTATAGCTTTAATATTTTTAATTTTTACCGAGCGCAAGATTATAAAATTAAATTTAAATAAAGATAAAAATAATTATCACGCTGTGATTGCGCCGTTGACTTTAATGATATATGCCGTCATGCGCTTCAGCATTGATATTTTACGCGAGCAAGTCCCCGGGCCGTCCGTACCGATTATAAATCTGGGGTTAAGTTCGAATATTATAATTTTGTTAATCGCATTGCCGTTTGAAATTTACTGGCTTATAAAATCGCTTAAAGCTTTAAAAATTTTAAAATAATTTTAAAGGCGGGCTTGATTGGCTCGCCTTATTTTATTATTAATGCCTTGCAGAATTTGCTAATTTATTACTAAGCAACTTGACGCTTGTCACGCAAATAAATTTTAATTAAAATCTTATATTCATGTCTTAAAGTTAAATCATAATTTTATATAAAGTTAAAAGCAGGAGGGATATTTATTTCATGAAAGTCGTTTCTGTTATTAATTACAAGGGCGGAGTCGGCAAGACGACGCTCGTGTCGAATCTCGCGGCTTATGCAGCGTCGCAGGGCAAGCGCGTCTTGATGATCGATTTAGATCCTCAAATGAGCCTGACGCTGTCGTTTATGGACATGGACATATGGGAGAAATTTTATGCAAATACTCCCAATAAGACTTTAAAAGATTTTTTCAGCGCGCTTCTCGAGGGCGAAACGCCGCCTGATTTGTCGGAACTCGCTGATAATTTTGGAAAATTTAAAAACGGCGGACGGCTTAACTTGATCAGCTCGCATATTGATTTGATTGATGTAGACGTCGCTCTGATAGAGAGCATCGCGTCCGCTAAGCCCGAAATTTTTGCAAAGAAATTTTTGAAATGCTATAACCAGCTTAGAATTGCTTTAGCAAAAGTAAAAGATAATTATGATTTAGTCATGCTTGACTGCCCGCCGAATTTTTACGCGTTAGTAAAGAATGCTATTACGGCCAGCGATTATTATATTATTCCGTCGAAGATGGATTATCTTTCGGAACAGGGCGTTGAGCGTCTGCAATCAAGTTTAGCGAAGTATCGCGGCGAGTACAGAGCGAATTTAAATATTTATAATGCGAGCAAGTCTGCAAGAACTCCGGAATATGCGGCTATTAATATTATAGAATCAGGCATTGTCCCGACAATGGTAGAAGTATGGCGTGGCAACCAGCTCAAGGCAAATTGCTCAAGGTTTTATAGTCACCTGCAAGACAAAAAGTATCATTTATTCCAGTGGATTAGAGATAATTCCAACTTCTTCGGCGTAGATTCCGTAAAAGCCGGGCCGGCAGTTCTTAGAAAGTCTAAAGAAGCTACAGCGGCGCATCAAACTATAATAACGGAACTTCAAGTACTCGGCGACGACTTTATGAAGCGCGCGGGAATTTAAAAATTAAAATTTAAAATTTTACGCCCGGTGCAATTTTGCCGGGCTTTTATTATAATTAAATTAATTTAA
>JAFSNU010000327.1 GCA_017447325.1 Synergistaceae bacterium
ATAAACGAATTGCGGGATTATTTCTCAATTGGACAGTGCACGCCCGGGGTTATCGCGCTGAACGTATCGACTTTCATCGGCGAGAAACGCGGCGGAGTTATGGGAGCTGTTGCGGCAAGTGTGGGATTTTTGACTGTGCCGATTATAATTATATTAATAATAGCTGCATTTTTAACTAACTTTGCCGAACTTGAGATTATACAGCACGCCTTTGCGGGAATACGCGTCTGCGTGTGCGTGCTGATTGTTCAGGCGGTGTTAAGACTATGGAAGAGCAGCATTGTTGATAAAGTTACGCTCGCATTATATTTAATAATATTTATATTAAACGCGTTCGCGAAGATTCAGCCGGCACTGCTTGTGATTGCGTCGGGAGTGCTGGGCGTGCTTGCGGCGAAATTTAAAGCTAATAATAAATCAGGAGATTAATTAATCATGACTTTAATTAAATTAATGTATGAATTTATAAAGACCGGATTATTTTCGGTCGGCGGCGGCCTTGCGACTTTGCCTTTCTTATATGCAATGTCGGACAAGACGGGCTGGTTCACTCATGCTGACATAGCTAACATGATTGCAGTTGCCGAGTCAACGCCCGGCCCTATCGGCATAAACATGTCAACTTTTGCAGGCTTTAAGACTTTTGGCGTGTTAGGCGGCGTGCTTGCGAGCTTTGCTTTAGGCTTGCCGTCCGTGATTATAATCTTAATTATCGCAAAGTTTCTAAATAAATTTAAAGAAAATCCTTTAGTTGAGCAAACTTTTTACGGCTTAAGGCCTGCGTCAATGGCAATGATAACTGCGGCAGGACTTAACGTTGCGAAAGTTGCGTTAATTAATTTAAACGCGTTTAACGCAAGCAATAATATTTTGGATTTATTTATGTTTAAAGCTTTAATATTAGCTGTAATAATTTTTATTGCGGCGCGTAAGTTTAAACTAAATCCTGTTTTATTAATCGCTATTTCGGCTGTGGTCGGGGTTGTGTTTAAGTTTTAAAATTTATATAATAACAATAATTTATAATAACAATAATTTCAATTAGCCTAAGGAGGAACTGTATCATGCTCTCGTTTTATGACATTATTATGGAAACTGCTATACGAACTGCTATAGCTGGTGCTACATCAATTGGGCTCTGCCAAAGGTACTGGATGTAGCCGGTAAGGCTTTTAATGTAGTCAGTGAAGCTGTTATAAAGGGCTTTTATGATCGTAGTGACTATTTTAGCACAACGACACGCAGTGATATAGAGACGAAAGCAAAGAATGGCGACGGTGAAGCTCAGTATGCCCTTGGTTTGGTAGCGTACTCCGAAGATGATAAAGGCGAAGACTATATACACTGGATGAGCGAGGCAGCAAATAATGGTCACGCTGGCGCGCAATTCATTTTAGGCCTTATGTATAAGAAAGGACAAGGCGTTGAGCAAAACTACGCTGAAACTATTCAATATTTTCTCAAAGCTGCCGTGCAAGAACATGCACAGTCTCAATACAATTTAGGGCTTATGTATCGAGATGGTAAAGGTGTTGCTCAGAATTATAACGAGGCTGAAGATTGGTTTATTAAAGCCGCCGCGCATGGACATGTACAGTCTCAATACAATTTAGGACTTATGTATTTGCACGGTCAAGGAGTGGCGCAAGACTACGATGAAGCTATGAAATGGTTTCGTAAGGCGGCAAGGCAAGAATACGAAAATTTTATAGAAGTATTATAGCAGCTTAATAGTTAGATAGTACTTAAAGTCAAAGCTATTGAACTACGACGCGAAGAAAAACGCAAACGCTATAAAAGCTTTAAAGCGGCTTGGCATTGACTAAATGAATAATAATTAAATAAAATTAGCTCGGCCTTAACTCTTCAAGCCGAGCGTTAATCTTTAATATTTTTAATATAATCAGCGACTTGGTCAAGCGTGATGCTGCTCAATTTATCTTCCATGGCAAATTGAATTTGATTTAGCTTATCGTCAAGCGCGGCGTGAATGTTTTTGCCGACGGGACAATTTGGATTTGGGTTCTCGTGAAATTTGAATAATTTGTTATTATTCACGCACTCGACGGCTTGATAAACGTCATAAAAAGTTATAGCATTAAGCGGCCTTGCAAGCGTTATTTTGCCCGTCCGGCCGCGCGACACGCTGATAAATCCTGCCGACTTTAACATCAGCAGGATTTGCCTTATTATCACAGGGTTTACTTGTATGCTTCCGGCCAGAAATTCACTGGTGATGCTATATTCTGAACCCGAAAAATAATCTATACAAGTTAAAACATGTATTGCAATAGTGAAACGGCTTGATATTTGCAATTTAAATTTTAATTTTAATGCAACGCGTCCGAGCTTTAAAGCTTTGCACTCAAGCGCGTTATTTAATTTAAAATTATTTCGCAAATAAAGCTCCCGCGCTCATGCTGACATAAGCCTCGCCAGCGTAGTCAGGGAACGCTTGAGTTACTGCATTAATAAATTCGCCGCGCGTCTTGCAATTATTAGCAAACTCTTTGACCTTCTCGAGATAATTAATCTTCTCGCCTAAAACGTCGGACTTCTCCGGCTCGTTATGGCTCGTCAAGATTAACGTGTAGCCCTTGGCCTGATAGTCTTTCAAGTCCGCGATCTCAGCGTCGATATAGGCAACGCTCGTTAAAATATTATGAACTTTCGATCCCATCATGTGACGGTAAACCGCGTTGATCTCCGGAATTTCTACGCTGTAATCCTCGCCGTCGGTGCTCTTTAAGATCTTAAATTTAACGCCTGCAAGAGTAAGCTCGTCGTTATAATTAACTATCTCGGCCTTGTCGGGCAAGTCCGCCGCTACTTCGTCGCCTAAAGCCTGAACGAAGCTGTCGGTCAACGCCTTAACTCCGCCGCCGGGCTGCCAGCTCTTCAATGCCTCTTGCGTCGCGTAAATCTTTAAATTTTCATCTTTAAATTCATAAGCTTTATAGCCGTTGGGATGATAAGATAATAAAGCGGCCTCAAGCGGCTTGTTCAAAGATTTAATATAATCTGCAAACTCGTTCACGTTGGTCTTGTAAGCAGTCGACTCTAAAATCACAAGCCCGTCCTTGCCCTCAACTACATAGCACTCGTCGTTCATGTTGTCTTTGGTCGCGTACGCATGAAGTTTAATATCTTCATAATCATACACTGTGACAGCTCCGGCAGTCAAATTCACGGCCTTAATCACCGGCTGCTTTAAAACTTCCGCAGACGCGCTGAAACTTAAAGCTAAAACTAAAGCTAAAGCTAAAACAAATTTCTTCATGACTTAAAATCTCCTTTAATTAAATAATTAAATATAAATAATTTAAATTAAAATTTAAAATTTTTACTCGGCTAAAACGCTTATTCTTTGATTAACATGCTTCCCGCTGACGGCCTCGTCGATCATAGCAATAGCATAATCTGCATAGCTGATAAAACTCTGATTATTAGAATTTAATTTAAATTCCTCGCCGGCCAGAATATATTTGCCGGTCTTCGCGCCCTCGGCCTGGAAGTCGGCTGCGGGGCTGATGTAAGTCCATTTAACGTCCTTACGCTGTCTCAGCTCGCCTAATGCTTTAGCCATTGCGTTTGCAAGAGGCTTGAACGAATCGGGGAAGTCCGGCGTCTGTGAGACGGTCATCGTGTGCTCGGGATTTACGTACAAGCTTCCCGCTCCGCCTACAACTAAAAGCCGCGTGTTAGTGTTCGCTACAGCGTCGCATAAAGCTTTAAGCGAAGTGCTGTGCATGGGCAGCGTCTCCGGCATCCATGCTCCGAACGCGTCGATGACAACGTCAAAGCCCTTTAAGTCTTCAGCTTTAATATCTAAAATATCTTTTGTGATTACATTCTTCGCGCTGGTCTTGTTCTCGCTGCGAATTATTACAGTGACGTCGAGGCCTCGCTTGACCGCTTCGTCAGTGATTAAACGTCCGGCTTTACCGTTTGCACAAACAACTGCAAGTTTCATAATTAAAAATCTCTCCCGTAAAATTAAATTTTAAATTTATAATTAAAATTATTACGTTAAAGATTTTAGCAAATAAATTTGTAATGTCAATAATTACTTTTTAAAATTTTAAAAGTTTAAAATTAATTTTATTTATGTTTTATTAATCTTCGCGAAAGCGCGAAAGACGGTAAGTAATATAGCGAGACGTAAAGTAGCAAATTGGCTTAGAAATTTATTAAGCTTTAAAAGTTACCGCGTCTCCGCAAGCCTCGTAGAGCTGGGAACTTTAAACTCGCAAGGCACTTTGATTAAACACTTGCCGCACAGGCCGCCGTTAAATTCTTTGCGGAGATGCTGTGCATGTTCGCCGCATAATTTATTTAATACTTATGGCCTGAACAGGGCAGCGTCTGACGCACGCGCCGCACTTTATGCAAT
>JAFSNU010000328.1 GCA_017447325.1 Synergistaceae bacterium
TAAATTATGAAATTAAAGCGTCTGACGCTGAACGCAACAATTTTGCTTATAATTGCATTGAGCTGCGCCGCGTCGGACGTTTATTATATTATTATTAAGAATATTAATAATAATATTTACTGTAATGAAGGCTCGTGGCCTAACGAAAATTCAACTCAAGTTTCAGATTTAAACTCAGCAATTAATCACGCAAACTCCGGCGATGAAGTCTATATAGCTTCAGGTGAGTATAAAATCACAAGCACTATAACTTTAAAGCCCGGTGTGAAACTATACGGAAGTTTTGACGATTTAACGGAGAGTACGCCTTACGAACGAAAATTTAACAGCGTGACGAGTATTGACGCTCAAGGCAGCCGCCGGATTATAACTTGTTCAAGTATTAACGCGACTAACGCCTACACCCGGCTTGACGGCTTTGCTATAGCTAACGGTAAGCTTACTGTAAGCGGAACAGAATGTCGAGGCGCGGGAATGTATAACGAAAATGTAACTATTACGATTGCAAACTGCTTGTTTATTAATAATATTTTAACTGGCAGCAATTCGCGGGGAGCTGGCATTTATAATAACAAGGCTAATATAACAATAATCAACTGCGCATTTATTAATAATTCGGGGTATCACGGCGGAGCTGTGTATAATAATAATTCTAATGCTGATATAATCAACTGCACGTTCAAAAACAACAAAGCTTATTATAATACTTCAGCTCAAAACACAGCTATATCCGGCGGAGCTCTGTATAATAACGCCAGCAATAATTATAAAACAATGCTTATTAATTGCTCGCTTATCGGGAATGAAGCTAAATATAGAGGCGGCGGAATTTTTAATTTCAAGGCTAATTTAACTGTTAAGCACTGCAATTTTATTAATAATAAAGCAAGTAACAGCGGCGCGGAGATTTACAATCAAAACGATACAACAACAATTCTCACTCACAGCATTACCGACACGATAATATTTAATAATAATGCAAATCAAGCAGGAATTTATAACGAGAATAATAATAATTTAGACTTTAAGAACTGTGCGCTTGACGTGAGCATTACCGGAGGCCAAGTCACAAGCAGCGATATTATATACTTAACAAGCCTTGATTTAAATAATTTGCAGGAAGTAAAGATTAACGGCGTGCCGCATGTTATTTTAAGTTTAGATAAATCAAGCGAGCTTGTTAATGCCGGAGTGTCCTGCGACGTGTCAGACGATCAGCTCGGGCAGCCCAGAGGCTTGAAAGTTGACATAGGCAGTTTTGAATATCAGCCTGAATTTTTGCCGGAAGTCGTCACGAATGATTTTATGAATATTAACAACGCGATTATCAGCCTTGATTTGTTAATGTCAATGGGAAGTTTTGACGTTGACTTTAAAGATATTGCCGACAAAATAGAATTTACGGGAATAATTTCGCCGGACTGGCTTGCATTTAATCAAATAAGTCCGCTGCAAGGCCGTTTTTCGTTTGTTGACTCGCCGGATGACGGCACGCATACAATTTTTATGAATTTGACAAACGCGCTTGGCGTGAAAGAATATAATTTTACGTTTACAGTGAAGTCCAAGGACGAAGAGACCTCAGACAACGACACTGACGCAGACAACGGCAACAGCAGCGGCAACGACAGTGATAATGACAACGACAATGACAACGGCAACGGCAGAAGTACTCCGCCCGAGCCGCCAATTAATGCGCCCTCGCCAGTTGCTGACGACACAGGCAATAATTATGATTATAATAATGAAGAAGCAGCGCAAGACATGCCCGACGTTCCGCAACCTCCGGCGTTGGATGATGAACTCAATATAGATAACGGCTTAAGCTCAGAAGATTATAATAATTTTGATGATAATAATTCGGAAGACAACAACGGCGAGAATAATAATGAAGATAACGAGCTGCGCACTCCATACTCAGACGACGAGTCCGGTGATATAAAGATAAATAATATTGAAGATGATGATAATTCAAGCTTATTGCCAGGCTGCGGAATTAATTTAAATTTGCCGCTTGCTTATCTCGCAATGATTACAGTGATTAAATTCATCTGCAAAAATAAAGGCCGCCGGCTTTAAGCTAAAGCATGGCTAAAGCATGGCGGCTCTATATATTGGCTCTATATATTTAATTTATCTCAACTTTATCTCAGCAAGGCTGTATAAAGCTATATAAGACTATATAAGACTATATAAAATCTCGCAGGGCTTTATATTTAACA
>JAFSNU010000035.1 GCA_017447325.1 Synergistaceae bacterium
ATTATTAATTTTATTTTTATTTTTATTTTATAGAATTATTAATGTTGGAATTAAGAGCCGAGATCGGCGCTGTAAAATTTTAACGGCGGGAATAGCGACTTGGATATGGGCGCAGATGTTCGAGAGCATAGGCATGAGCATTGGCTTAATGCCGGTAACGGGCTTGCCTTTGCCGTTTTTAAGCTACGGCGGGAGTTCTTTATTGTCTGTATCGATTGCAATAGGTCTGGCAATAAGCGTGCATATTGAGAGCTTGAAGCGGCCGTATTTTTAAAATTTTATTAAATTATTAGGGATGAGATTTAATGAATTTATTAAATGATGAAAGATTTGCGGGCTTGACGCCTTTTGAAAATAAAATTTGGCTGTCGTCGCCGACTATGCACGGAGAAGAGCGCAAGTGGGTTGACGATGCTATTTTAAAAAACTGGGTCTCGACAGTAGGCGAGAATATTAATGAAGTTGAAAAAATAGTTGCCGGGATTATAGGGCGCAAATATGCCGTTGGCTTAGCTTCTGGGACGGCTGCGCTGCATTTAGCCATAAAATTATGCGGCGAAAAATTATACGGGCAAGCTCAAGCCGGTCATGGAGTTTTAGAGGGAAAGCGCGTGTTTGCTTCGGACATGACTTTTGACGCGACTGTAAATCCTATTGCGTATGAAAACGGCGAGGCGATCTTTATTGATACAGAGCCTGACACTTGGAACATGAGCCCTGAAGCTTTAAGCAAAGCCTTTGAATTATATCCGGATGTTAAGTTAATAGTTACGGCGCATTTATACGGAACGCCGGGCAAGGTTGACGAGATTAGAAAAATTGCGCGTGAACATAATGCTTTAATAGTCGAGGACGCGGCGGAGTCGTTCGGGGCTTTATATAAGGGCGTGCAGACGGGAAACTTCGGAGATATTTCTATTTTATCTTTTAACGGGAATAAAATTATCACGGGCAGCAGCGGCGGAATTTTATTGTGCGATGACGAGAGCGACGCAAATAAAGTTAGAAAATGGTCAACGCAGTCGCGCGAGGCGGCGGCCTGGTATCAGCATGAAGAGCTGGGATATAATTATCGCATGAGCAATATAATCGCCGGAGTGATACGCGGGCAATTAAATTATTTAAACGAGCATATCGCTCAAAAGCAAGCGATTTATGAAAGATATAAAGCAGGCTTAAAAGATTTGCCGGTTAAAGTTAATCCGTATGATATAAAGAATTCTAAGCCTAATTTTTGGCTGAGCTGCTTAATTATAGATCAAGACGCGATGAGCAAGTTTGTGCGGTCTGAGACTGAGAGCTTATATATAAGCGAGAAGGGCAAGAGCAGCCCGAGTGAAATTTTGGACGCGTTAAGCGCATTTAACGCTGAAGGCCGACCAATCTGGAAGCCGATGCACATGCAGCCGATTTATAGATTAAATAAATTTATAACTCAAGGCGGCTCGGGCAGAGCGAATTCTAACGCGTATATAAATCAAGACATAAATTTTGATATTGGCGCTGATATTTTTAATCGCGGCCTGTGCTTGCCGTCGGACAATAAGATCAAGCCTGAGGAGCAGGACAAAATTATTGAGATAATTAAACGCTGCTTTAATTAAAATTAAAATGCATAAATATAAAGGATTTTACGAAAAATATATCAAGCGCGTTCAAGATTTTTTGCTGGCGTTGATAGCTTTAATAATTTTGTCGCCTGTGATTTTAATTACAGCTTTAATAGTTAGAGTTAAGTTAGGCAGTCCGATAATATTTTCTCAGGAGAGGCCAGGCTTAAACGGAAAAATTTTCAAGCTATATAAATTTCGAACTATGACTGACGCAAGAGATTCTAACGGCGAATTATTGCCGGACGAAGAGCGTTTAGTTAAAACTGGAAAAATTTTGCGGGCGACGTCGCTTGACGAGCTGCCGGAGTTAATAAATATTATTAAGGGCGAGATGTCGATCGTCGGGCCGAGGCCGCTGTTGGTAAGATATTTAGCAAGATATAACGAGAGACAGGCAAGGCGTCACGAAGTCCGCCCGGGCTTTACTGGACTTGCTCAGGTTCATGGCCGCAATGCTATATCATGGCAGGAAAAATTTGAATGGGATATTAAATATATAGATAATATAACTTTCGTGAACGACTGGCGGATTATTTTCGCGACTGTAGGCGTTGTGTTAAAGCGCGACGGAATAAACTCGCAGCACAGCGCGACTATGGAGGAGTTTATGGGAAATTAAAATTTAAATTATTTTTGCTGCTATATGCTATAAGTGCTATAAGCGTTGTATTGCGGCGCGACGACACAGCGCAGCTATATAGCATCTGTATAAGATAGGAGTTTATGGGAAATTAAAAATTTTAAATATTAAATATTAGTCTCTTGTGTTTAGATTTAAAAATTAAATTTTAAGCACTGGAGATTTTTATTATATTAAATTTAAATTAGGGGCTGATTTTTAGAATGGCAAGGGAATTTGAGGGCAAGAAGCTTTTTAATTCTCGGCGGCAATCCCGAGACGACGCCTTTGGTCGAGACGGCTAATAACATGGGCGTTATTACGATAGTCACGTCCGGGCGTGCAAGCGATCCGGCGAAAAAGGCCGCGCATAAGGCGTATGATGTTGACGGACTCGATGTCGAAGGACTTGTGAAGCTCGCGCGGGATGAGAAAGTTGACGGAGTTTTGGTCGGAGTCGCTGATATTTTAGTTCCGGCTTACTGCAAAGTCTGTGAAATTTTAAATTTGCCGTGTTATGCAACACAGCAGATAGTTGACGTGTTCTCGTTTAAAGATAAGTTTAAAGAAACTTGCGAGAAGTACGGCGTGCATGGAATACCTGAGTTTAATCCTGAAGATTTAGAAAATATTAAATTTCCGGTGATGATTAAGCCGGTTGACAACGGCGGAGGAGTGGGAATGACTGTCGCGCATAATCTTGACGAGTATAAACGCGGCGTTGAAATCGCGCTTGCTAATAGTCATAAAAAGAAATTTCTAGTTGAAAAATATATGTTGTGCGATGACATGGGCATGTATTACACGTTTAAGGACGGCTATTGCTCGGCCTCGTGCATTTACGACCGTTATACTACAGACGAGCAGCCCGGGCTGTCGCGCGTGTGCCTCGGCGGGACTTATCCGTCAAAGCATATAGACAAATATTTTGCTAATATGCATAATAATATTTTAAAATTATTTAAAGAGATAGGCATTAAGAACGGCGTATTAATGCTGTCGGGCTTTTACGAGAACGGCGAGTTTTATGTTTACGACACTGGCTTCAGGCTTCAAGGCGAGGCTCCGCATTTATTAATGAAAGCTATTCACGGTTTTGATCAGCGAGAGATGTTAATTAGATTTGCATTGACCGATTCAGAAGGCGATATAGATCTCGAGCGCGAGGACGACGCAAGGCTGCGCGGCAAGTGGGCGGCTACTCTTTGGTTCTTGCTTAAACAGGGCAGAATTGCAAAAATTTCCGGCCTTGAGAATATCGCTCAAGATAAGCGCATTGTGGCAAATATTCAGCGTTTAAAGCAAGGCGATGAAGTTAAAGCCGAATGGATCGGCAATGAAAAGCAGGTCTTGACGAGATTATATTTAGTTTGCGGGTCTAAGCTCGAGCTTGCCGAGGCTCTTAAATATTATATGCAGACAGTAAAAGTTTTGGATGATAACGGCAATGATATGCTGTTAAAGGGCTTTGATGTCGATAAGGCACTTGAATTAAATAACGCCAGAAGCTCTTTAAGCGGAATCCCGGCGCGTGAACTCAACCTCTCAAATTCGTTATCTACAGCTGCAACGGTGGGGGGGGTACAGCCTCTATATAATTATTTATCTGCTCTATGCTTGTCACAGCAGAATCATAGCAAAATATTTCGCTTTCGCAGGCTTGCCGCGCTTTATAATAAATGCCTTCGGGATTCGCGAAAAGCAAAGTTTTTATTCCAAGCTGGCGCGGAGCTTGGAAGTCTTTATTTAAATTGTCGCCTATATATAAATTTTGATTATAGTTTAAACGCCAGCGCGTGCGCATAATTTGAAAAGCGATGCTGCACGGCTTTCGAAACTGCTCGCCGCCGAGCTCGTCCGTGATAATAATATCGTTATCGTTAAAAAATTTATTTAAATTTAACGCTTTAATTTTATTGCGCTGACCTTCCGGCCTTCCGTCGGTTATAATTCCAGTTTTAATATTTAAATCTTTAAGCTTTATTAATAATTCTTTCATGCCCGGATATAAATTTATTTGCGGCATGTGTGCTCTGTAAATCTGCAAGCATTTATCTTTTAAATCTAATCTATTAATCTCGCCTAATAAATTATCTATCGCCGGCTTGTTAGCTTTAAATAAATCAAATAATTTTTCAGCATAATTTAAATCGCCTAAAAATTCTGCAACGGCTTTAAAGCCTGATTTAATATAATCGCGCTCGGGATAAATAGTGTCGTCCAAATCAAAAATCACGCCTTTAATATTATTAAAATTATTTTGCAAATTAGAACTCTGCACGCTCTGGTCGAAGCGGCTGAAGACTGCGTTATCTAAAATTTTAAAATTATTATTTATATTTTTAGAGTTTAATAATAATTTTAATAGAAGCTCCGGCGTGTTTGCTCCGGCCTTAATCGAGAGCGGCGCGCCTCCGCCGTATCTTGGATTAATCTCGATGAAATAATCTTCGCCGGTTAAATTATCGCGTATCAGCTGCACTGTTAAAGGTTCGCACGGCTTGAAATTTTTTATAATTAATTCAGCCTCGCTGATAATTTTCTCGTCAAGAAAAATTTTAGTCTTTAAGACTTCGCCGGCTCTCAAGGCAATTCTCTCGCGCGGAACGATGCTTAACGCCTGGCCGTCAAAGTTACAAAATATATCTATCGTGTACTCAGTGCCTGAAATAAAATTTTGAATTATATAATTATTTAAATTTTTTGCGTATAATTCAAGCTCTTCAAAATTATTTGCTTTATTCGCGCCGATGCTGCTGCTGCCGTCCTTGGGCTTTATAAAAGCCGGATAGCTTAAATTATATTTATTTATATCATCAAAAGTTTTCGGAGCGTTGAGGCCGCAGTCCTGAAAAAATTTTGCCGTTAAATTTTTATCGCGGCAAAGTTTAATTTTGTCCGGCTCGCTGATTAAAACTCGCGTGTTAATTTTAGCAAAATCTTGCTTATGCTGAGCTAATATATAAAGATCGGTGTCGATAGTCGGAATTATTAAATTTATATTCTCGCTCTGGCATAAATTAATTAAGTCCGGAATATAATTTGCGTCGCGCATTGGACAAATTATTTTCGCATAATCGCAGTAGGCCAAGGCCGGAACGGTTGCGTTAATGTCCGCTCCGTAAATTTTTAAATTAATATTATTTATTAACGCCGCGTCCCGAAAAGCCTGCACGAGTTCAACGCGCCGCCCGATGCCCGTGAATAAAATTTTTAAATTATTATACTAAAAATATTTTTGCTGCTAACGCGATGCTTGAGAGCTCGCAAAAATTTTTTCGAGCTAATCGCCGCGAGTTATAAAATTTTTTTGAGTTGATGCGAAGCTCAGGCAACGCGAAAAAATTTTGAAAGTTTTATTATTAATATTAAAATCCCGCGTAAAAATTTTTATAAACTTATTTTTGAAATTAAATTTATAAATGCTTGCGGCAAAATAATTTAAAATAAATTTTTGTAGTTGATATTTTAAAGTGCTCGCCGCACGGGCGTAGCTGAAAAATTTTAAAATTTTAACGTGAAAAGTTTTGTTAATAATAAAAATTTTTAATCATTATAGCTTTGGCTTAATTATTTCGCCAGCTCTTGATACACGCGCATATTTCTTTGCAAAATTTTATTTGACGACGATAATAGTTCTTGATCTGAAATCTCTTGCTTAACTTCATTTTCATTTTTAATTTCCATAAGCACATAACGCGGCGTGTCATCTTTTAAAATAATTACAGAGCCGTACTCGTCGGCTATACGCGCAGCTTGAAAAAAATCTTTCGCTATGTCTGATATTGCTATGCTCTTGCTCATAATCGCTTTGCCTCGCTTTAAATTAAATTTTTATTATTATATTTTAAATTTGACTTTTAATGTACTGTATTTTATAATTTGCGAAATTAATAAAATATTTTTAAATCTTTAAAAAATTTTGCAGGAGAGGGGCTGCCGCGCGTGAAAAATAATTTTAAAAATTACTCGCCGAGTTTTACAAGTTATGCGGGCGATAATCGCGCGTACGGTTGCACGTTTAGCTTATTAAATATTGATGTTGTTATTGGACGCCTAATAGTTATTCTTGGCGTCCTTTTTATTATTTTAAATAAAGTTTAATTAATACGAGCTGGCCTGAATTTTTTAAAATTATTTTAAATAAAGAACGGCTGAAGTTACCAGCCGTTTTTTAATTTTAATTTTTTATTTAAGGCAGAACTCCCGGGCTTGAAATTAAATTTTTAAATTTTAAATTACGGCCGTTAAAATTAAAAATAATTTTAAGACGCGGGATTAAAGCATAAAAATTTTATATTTATTTATCATGAAGCGAGGAGATTAAAAATGAGAAAGTTATTAGCTCTGGTCTTAGCAGCTATGTTAGTTATGAGCGCGGCTTGCGCGTTTGCAGCGGAGACGTTTAAAATCGGCGGCACTGGTCCGTTAACGGGCGGCGCGGCGATTTACGGAAACGCGGCGAAGAACGGCGCACAGCTCGCAGTCGACGAGATCAATGCGGCGAACGGCTATGTTAAATTTGATTTAAGATACGAGGACGACACGCACGATGCAGAAAAGGCCGTCAATGCTTATAACGCGCTTAAAGACTGGGGCATGCAGGTTTCATTAAGCTCAGTCACGTCAAAGCCGGCAGAGGCAACAGCAGCCGAGAACTTTGCGGATAGAATTTTCGGACTTACGCCTTCAGCTTCGGCGGCGGCAGTCACAGCCGGAAAAGACAACGTGTTCCAGATGTGCTTCGTTGACCCGAACCAGGGCTCGGCTTCAGCTCAGTATATCGCTGACAAGAAGCTTGCGAAGAAAGTCGCCGTTATCTGGAAGAATGACGACGTTTATTCAAAAGGCATTTATGACACGTTTGTTGTTAAGGCAAAAGAGCTTGGCCTTGAGGTCGTGAGCGACATGACGTTTGCCGACGGCAATGATACGGACTTCTCAGTGCAGTTAAAAGATGCTCAGGACAAGGGCGCCGAGCTTGTATTTTTACCCATGTATTATCAGCCGGCTTCGTTAATCTTTGCGCAGGCTGCGGCCATGGACTATGCGCCGAAGTGGTTCGGAGTTGACGGCATGGACGGCATTTTAACGATGGAAGGCTTTGATAAAGCTCTTGCCGAGGGCGTAATATTATTAACGCCGTTTAATGCTGACGCAAAGGACGAGAAGACCCAGAAGTTCGTTGCAGAGTATCAGAAGCGTCACGGCGAAGTACCCAATCAGTTCGCAGCGGACGGCTATGACTGCGTCTATGCTTTCGCTCAGGCTCTCGAGAACTCGAAGGCAAAGGGCAGCATGAACGCGGAAGAACTCTGCAAGTTAATGATCGAGCAGTTCACGACCATGACGTTTGACGGCCTTACCGGCGCAAACATGACTTGGAGCAAGAACGGCGAAGTCACTAAAGACCCCAAGGGTATGGTAATTAAGAACGGCGCGTACGTCGGACTTGATTAATTAATTAAAATTTAATTTAAAATTTAAAAGTTACAATTAAAAGCAGGGAGAGGCGGGCCGTCCTTTCCCGTTTTAATATATAAAAATTTTTCGGGGTGTTGTGTTTTAATATGATGACATTTTTAAATTTCTTTATAAGCGGGATAAGCCTCGGGAGCATCTACGCGATAATCGCGCTGGGCTATACAATGGTATATGGCATAGCTAAGATGTTAAACTTTGCTCACGGCGACGTAATTATGGTCGGAGCGTACGTGTGCTTTTATGCAATCTCGCGCTTTAAGCTGCCGCCTTTAGCAGGAGTTGCTCTTGCTATGATAGTCTGCACTATTCTTGGAATGATAATTGAACGCATGGCGTATAAGCCTTTAAGACAAGCTCCGTCGCTTGCAGTTTTAATTACGGCTATAGGCGTAAGTTATTTCTTGCAGAATACTGCTTTGTTATTATGGACTTCAAGCCCGAAAGTCTTCCCGTCTATAATAGGCCGCGGCGCGTTTAAATTTGAATTTAATAATTTCCTGCTTGAAGGTCAGCTCTCGGTCTCGCATGTAATAGTTTTAACTATAGTTACTTGTATTATTATCATGCTTTGCTTAACTTGGTTCACAGGCAATACAAGAATGGGCAAGGCAATGCGCGCGTGTTCGGAGGACAAAGGCGCGGCGCAGCTCATGGGAATTAATGTGAACTCGACTATTTCAATGACGTTTGCTATAGGCTCAGGCCTTGCCGCTATTGCAGGAGTTTTATTATGCTCGGCTTATCCGACTTTAATGCCGACGACCGGATCTTTGCCGGGAATTAAAGCGTTCACGGCGGCGGTCTTCGGAGGAATCGGGTCTATACCAGGGGCGTTATTAGGCGGCTTATTATTAGGCGTGATAGAAATTTTTGCAAAGGCTTATATATCAAGTCAGCTGTCAGATGCTGTAGTGTTTGCGGTGTTAATCATAGTGCTGTTAGTGAAACCGGCGGGGCTTTTGGGCGTGCAGAGGCCGGAGAAAGTTTAAGGACTTTAATCATGACAATGAAGAGATTAATTAATTTAAAGAGAATAGAAGCCCGCAGAATTTTCATGACGTATGCGATAGTCACGGTTGCGTATATTATATTTCAAGTCATGAGCTCGGCGGGATTATTAAGCTCGTCGATGCGGGGAATGCTTGTGCCGATATGCGCGTATATGGTCATGGCCGTGTCGCTTAATTTAGTTGTAGGAGTATTAGGCGAGCTGTCGCTGGGACACGCGGGCTTTATGTCTGTAGGCGCGTTCTCGGGCGTGGCAGCGGCTGTTTTATTGCAGAATATTATTCCGATTGCGGCGTTAAGACTTACGGCTGCTATGTTAGTCGGCGCGGCCTTTGCTGCTTTAGCCGGATTTATAATCGGCATTCCGGTCTTGAGATTAAAGGGCGATTATTTAGCTATAGTCACGCTTGCGTTCGGTGAAATTATAAAGAGCTTGTTAAATAATTTTTATTTAGGCGTTGACTCGGGCGGACTGCATTTTAGCATGCTGACGGACAACACGCGTTTATTAGCTGGAGGCAAATTAATTATACGCGGCCCGATGGGAATAAGCGGCATTCAAAAAATTTCGACTTTCCCGGCCGGCTTTGCTTTAACTTTAATTGCTTTAGCTATAGTCTTTAATTTGGTTAATAGCCGAATGGGCAGGTCTTTCATGGCAATTCGCGACGATAGAATTGCGGCGGAGAGCGTCGGCATTGATATTACTAAATATAAAATGATGGCGTTCGTAATGTCGGCGGCTATTGCGGGAGCTGCGGGATGTTTATTTGCGATGAACTACTCGACTATAGTTGCAAATAAATTTGACTTTAACACGTCTATTTTAATATTAGTGTTTGTAGTCTTAGGCGGACAGGGCAACATGCTTGGAAGTATAATCGCGGCGGCGGCTTTAACTATTTTGCCTGAGAAATTACGCAGCTTCTCTGATTATAGAATGCTGTTATACGCCGTAGTGTTAATAGTCGTCATGCTTGGAACTAACAATGCGAATATCAGAAGATTTTTCGAGAAATTAAATCCGTTTAATCGCAATAAAGACGAAGACGAAGCAGGGGAGGATTAAAGATATGTTTAATAGAACTAAAACAAAACTCGTTCCCGTGCCGTCGAAAGCAATGGTGCCAGAGCGCGACATAAACAAGTCGCCGATTTTAGAGTGCATTAATCTTGGCATAACTTTAGGCGGATTAAAGGCAGTCGAAGATTTTAATTTGACGATAGGCCGGACTGAGATAGCGGGCTTGATCGGTCCTAACGGCGCGGGCAAGACGACCGTGTTTAATTTATTGACTAAAGTCTATCAGCCTACTACAGGCACTATATTATTAAACGGCCAAGATACGCACGGCATGGACACGGTTCAAGTTAATAAGGCCGGCATCGCTAGGACGTTCCAGAATATAAGATTATTTAGAAATTTAAGCGTCGTTGATAACGTTAAAATCGCAATGAACAACGAGCTTAAATATAACATGTGGAGCGCGATTTTCCGTCTGCCGAACTATAAGCATGAAGAGCTTGCGGCGCACAGAAAGGCTTTAAAATTATTGTCTATCTTTGACATGCAAGACATGGCGGACGTACGCGCGGGATCGCTGCCTTACGGAGCGCAGAGAAGACTTGAGATCATTCGAGCGTTAGCTACTAATCCGAGCTTGTTATTGCTTGATGAGCCGGCGGCCGGAATGAATCCGTCTGAGACTGTCGAGCTTATGGAGAGCATACGCAAAATTCATGACATGTTTCAAATTGCGATAGTTTTAATTGAGCATGATATGAATTTAGTCATGAATGTGTGCGAGGGCATATGCGTCTTAAATTTC
>JAFSNU010000329.1 GCA_017447325.1 Synergistaceae bacterium
AATAAATCTTCGTCCCAGCCTACAGGTCTGAAGAATCCGCCGTAAAACTCGTTCAAGTGCGCTTTCATTACGTCGCTGTGATACGCGTCAACTACCGCCTTATAAGCTGCGAACTTTTCAGGATTCTCTAAGTCAGCCGTGCGTGCTGCTATTAAGTTCCAGTACTCTTTCTCGCGAGCCTGATCTGCGAACACCGCGTCGCTTGCCTTTAAGCCGTAGTCGATCGCGAACGTGTCGTTGATAATTCCGGCCGTGATATCGGGCAGCGCAGCAGGAATTGCGTTAGCCGCAAGCTCCTCGATCTTAATCTTAACGTTATAGGCCGCGATGTCGTCTTTAGTCGGATTGAAGCCCGCGCCCTCGCGTAAAGTGATCAAGCCTGAGCTCGCCAAAACTTTAATAGCGCGTCCGCCGTTGGTCGGATCGTTCGGGATTGCGATAATGTCGCCGTCTTTAATCTCGTCAAGTTTCTTAACTTTAATCGAGTATAAATTAAGCGGCACGACGAAAGTGTTTGCAATATTGCTGATCTTATAGCCGCGGCTCGCAACTTCGTCATTGAAATAAATACGATGCTGGAACGCATTCAAATCAATATCGCCCTCGTCAAGAGCTCTGTTCGGCGTGACGTAATCCGTGAACTGGATTATTTCAAGATTAATTCCCTGCTCGGCTAATAATTTCTTGGCCGGAGCCCAAAGCTCGTCATAGACGCTGCCCGTCACTCCGAGACGCACCGTCGTCTTCGTCTCAGCAGCGAACGCCGCCGCGCTCAACGCCAACGCTAACACTAAAGCTAACGCTAAAATTTTCCTCATAACAAATCAACCGCCTTTGCTAATAAAATTATATTAAATTATAAAATTTAATATCTAAATTAAATTTTAATGCGTATTTTTTCTCGCCATTTTGTCGCCGAGCCACTGCACTATGCTCACTGCCAGAACTAAAACTATAACAGTAACCCAAGTAATATCAATCATGTTGCGATCATGGCCGTATCTAATCGCGAAGTCACCCAGGCCTCCAGCTCCGACCGCTCCCGCCATTGCAGTCAAGCCCAATAAACTTATCGCAGTAATAGTAGTAGCTCGTGTTAATGGCGCGATGCTCTCACGCAGATAAACTCTAAATATAATTTCAAACGGACTCGAGCCCATTGACAAAGCCGCCTCGATTAATCCCTTGTCTGTCTGAGCCAGAGCCGACTCGACCTGCCGCGAGAAAAACGGTGTCGCTCCGAAGACCAACGGCACTATCACGCCGCGAACGTAAATCGCTGTCCCCATTATGAAGCGCGACAAAGGCATTAAGGCCGTGAGCAAAATTATAAACGGTATAGATCTAAACAAATTTATAATTTTGTCTAAAGCCTGATAGATCGGCCTGTGCTCCATGATGCCGCCGGGCTTCGTCACCGTTAATATAACTCCAAAGATCATGCCCAGCACAAAGCAGATCGCGCCCGCCCAGATTTCCATTAACACAGTGTCGCCGATAGCTTTATAAAACTCCGGCAGCCGCTTCATCAAGTTCGGCATTAACTCAACTAAAAACTCTCTCATGATTTATATTTTCTCCTCGATAATGTCAACCCGAACGCCTTTAGACTTAAAATAATTTATAGCTTCATAAATTTTATTTTTGTCTCCGTTTAATATTAAGACAGTCCCGCCGATTAACGCTCCGGCAACTATCTCAACGTCAGCCAAAACTATATTTAAATCTATATCAAACTGACGCGCGGCAATGCTGATTAACGGTTCGCTCACGTCCGTCTTGCCGTAAGTTAATTTAATTAACATCTCGCCGGGATTTACTTTGACCATCGGCGACTTCTCGCGTATTAAATCATCAAGTTTAGACAAGTGCGAGGTGCTTTTGACAAAATTTTTCGTCATCGTGTGCTGAGGCTGTGAAAATATACTGAACACGTCTCCTAACTCGACGATTTTCCCGTTGTCCATGACCGCCGCCCGTGTGCATATAGTCTTGACGACTTCCATTTCGTGCGTGATTACAACTATAGTTAAATTTAAACTTTTATTTAAATTTTTTAATAGCTGCAAGATCGAGTAAGTCGTCTGGGGATCAAGAGCGCTCGTTGCCTCGTCGCATAATAAAATATCGGGATCGTTAGCCAGCGCCCTCGCGATTGCAACGCGCTGCTTCTGTCCGCCGCTCAGCTCCGACGGATACGCGTTCTCTTTGTCTCCAATTTCAACAAGATTTAATAACTCTTTAACTTTTTTATTTACCTCGTC
>JAFSNU010000330.1 GCA_017447325.1 Synergistaceae bacterium
CTACTCACAAGCTCAGGACGCGCTGACAAAAGCTTTAAACTTTAAGCCAGTAAAAAATACAAGCAATCTCGCGATTAAAGATTTCTCGCAGTCATTCGCATTGACCGGACGGCTTGACGCTGAATATTATATGCCGAAGTATGACGAATATTTGAAAATGTTAAACAGCTCGGGCAATGAAGTAAGTTATATCAAAAATGAGTTTGAACTTGTTAAAACAAAGTGCGATAGAAAAAATCAAAGCTATCGTTATATAGAGATAGGAGATATTGACATCAGTTCAGGCTCTGCTGACTTCAATATTATAAATGCAGATGACCTGCCGGACAATGCAAAAATTATGACGCGTAAAGGTGATATTCTCGTTTCAACAGTGCGTCCTAATCGCGGAGCAGTTGCAATTTTAGAAGAAGACGGCTTCCTTGTTAGCGGAGCGTTTACCGTTCTGCACGAGAAAGGCAATATTAATAAAGAAGTTTTGCACGTGATTTTGCGTTCAGAAATATATCGAGACTGGCTATTACGCTACAACGTAGGAACATCATATCCTGTAATAAAAGACGAAGACGTTTTGAATATGTACGTTCCCGTTCTGCCTCAAGCCGCCCAGCGCGAGATCGCAGAGCAAGTCCAAAATTCTTTTAAATTAAAGTCAAAGGCCGAAGATTTAATTAATAAAGCGATTAAGGCCGTTGAGCTTGCAATCGAACAGGGCGAGGACACGGCAATAAATTATATAAATGCTTAATGTAAAATAAATTTAAAATTTTTAAAATTAAAAAATTTTAATTAAAGGAGCTGATCAGATAATGTACACGCGGGAAGTAAAGATAATGCCGTCGGACGCGGCGTTCAACGGTCAGATAAAGTTAAGAAATTTTTTAGACTACTTGCAGGACACGGCGAGTTTAGCAGTTGAAGATATCGAGGGCAGCACAAGCGAGTTAATGGCGCGGGGCTATGCCTGGGTATTGACGCGCTACGAGATAGAGTTCACGGCTGAAGATTTGCCGTCGCTTGATGATGTAATTAAAATAAATACTTTTCATGATCCCAATCACGGCTACGGAACTTTGAGAGTGTTTAAGGTCAGCAAGATAAATCAAAATATTTTGGCGTGGGCAAAAACTTCGTGGCTGTTGTTAGACTTGGCAGCCGGCCGACCGGTCAAGCCTGTTGAGCATCTGCCGGAAATTTTAAAGCGCGACAACGAGAGCATAAGCCCGGACTTTCGAGACATTCCAAAATTAAATTTAAATAATATTATAGAAGCGCCGTGCGAAATTAGATTTCATGATTTGGACGTGAATGGGCATGCGAATAATGCGGCGTATTTTGAATGGGTCTTCGAGGCCTCGCGCTATATAAAAGATTTTGACTTGATGAAATATAAATTAAAGAGCGTGTCGGCGAATTTTAGATCCGGCGTTAAATGGGGAGATAATTTAAAAATTTTAATATCTGAGATCGAGAGCGGCAATAATAATCTGCGCAGCTTTGTCTATAATATTATAAATAAAAATATAAATAACGCAAAGCCGAC
>JAFSNU010000331.1 GCA_017447325.1 Synergistaceae bacterium
AACAAATAAACTTATAATAGTTCAGCAGCAGCCTTTTTCAGTGATAATATGCTTGTGTATTCCAAACGTTCCGAGTCCAGCGGCGTAACACGCGTGACGGCTCTACCAAGTCACGTTATAATGAAAATTATCCGTTTGAGCCTCGTCGTCGTTTTTAAACGGCTCGGGCGTTAAATTAAATCCTTCGCCGTATATTGGTGGCACGAAAGTTTTAATATTTTCAGCTTCAAGCGCATTAACCAAGCTCTCCGTAAACGGCGCAGTGAACTTGAAATAATTTAAGTAGGCCGTGTCCCATGCTTCGTCGTGCAGCTCCTACGACGCTCTGTGTCTTGAACGGACTTCTTCGCTGAACGGAAAGAATATAGCTATAACGCTCTTAGCGCTGCTCATAAATTCTTTAGGAGATTTAAAGTCGCTGCCCAAGCCTCGCAGAGCTAAAACTTCGGCTCGTCAAATATTTTAAGCGTCACGCCCTCGCGCTCAAGCCTTACAGAATTATTTTGCGCATTAAAGCAATGATTTATAATCTCTAAAATAATTAAACTATTAAGCATAATTTAATTATTATTTTCCATAAAATTAATCATGCGTTATATTTTTTAATCGGCCTCGCTCAAGTTCAGAAAACAAGTCCGCTGAACTTTAACTCCGCCCGTCGCGTAAGGAGTTGAGAACGTGCCGGTTATATTCGGGTCAACGCCAGTCCCGCTATAATTCTTGCCCGTCTCATCGACAATTAACACATCGCACTCTTTCACAAGCAAGCTCGGCATATTTTTAAACGCAAGCTTTAATAACTCAGGCTCGCGCGTCAAAATATCTTCAGCGTCAACAGCCTCGATATAAGCCGTCTCGTCATAAGCGTTCTCAATGCAGGCGACCGCACATAAAATCTTAGCTTTGCTAATAGCAGCTTTAGCAATCGCCGGAATATTTAACGCTATGCGATCCATTCCGTCCGCATGAACACGTTCCGCGCCCTTCTGCTTGCCTAATCCTACCGCAAGCATCTTGCAAATTCCGCTCTCGTACTTGCCTCGAAACGCGTTGTGCGGCTTTACTCTGCAGCTCACAATAATTCCGTCGGCGTTATAAGCATTCTTGTCCATGAACACCGGCTGGCCTGTCTCGCTCACGCCTAAATCAACAACTTCCATGCTGCTTCTAATCTCGCAGCCCATACTCTCAGGCGTTATATTATAGCCCGCTAATATCTCCAACTGACCTTCAGCAGTCGCCCCGCCGTGACTTCCCATTGCTGTAACTATAAACGGCACCGCGCCCTGAGCACTCACAAAGTCAACTATAGCACGTGTAATAATATCAACGTTGGCAACGCCGCGGCTTCCCGCTGTAATTGCTATCTGCATACAGGGCTTAAATTTATGCTTAAATAAACTTAACTCGTCAAATATCTTTAATCTAATATCCTTAATAATTTCGCGTTTAAAGCTTTGCTCAGCTCTAAACATTCTGGGAATATAAACATCTTTCAATAACTCAGACACAACGCCGCCGCGCTTAATCTCCATAATTTAATTCACGCCCTGCTTAATAATTATCTAAAATTTCAGCTATGCTTAAAGCATCAGCCAAGTCTCCAGCCTTAAATCCTAAAACTTAATAACTCTCTAAAACTTCAGCTATAGCACGCGCATCAGGCGGACAGCCCATAACGCACTTGTCAGCATTCTTACAGCAGACACCCACGCCCAAGCCTTTAATCTCTTTGCCGCGCCAGCCCTGGCCTATGCTAATATCTATATCAGTCCGGCCTGTTATATGCAAGGCTCTTACTAAATTAGCGAAACACGCTGAACATGCTTTATCCTGTTTTACCCGTTTAGTTAAATTCGCGACAATTCCTGATACTCTATAATTTTCAGTCTGTGAATTTTCAGGCTCGTTTAAATTTATAATATCCTGCTCTAAAACTTCAGCAACTCCGCCGCCGTATTTCTCAGCTAATTTGACATAAGGCACAGCGTCAAAGCTCAAGCCCATTAAATTTAAGCCATAAGCGTCAAGTTTAACAGCGTCAAAGCCTAAATACATTCTGTTCGTCTGCACGGGATTGCCGCCCTCTTCAAAGTCCAAGTCGCCGCAAATGCTGTCAACTATAGTTAATTTAGGCTTAAGCGCCGCGCCTAATGCCGCAATCGGCTTGGTAAGTCCTAACGCATGGAAACGACGCTTCTCGCGATCCGGCAGACAGCCCTTTAAATTCTTTAACGCGCAGGTCATCACAGTTTGACAATGTCCCTTTAACACCGGCAAGTTAATTAATAATCCCGCGTCAAGAGCTTTAACACACACTGCAATTTTGCCGATTGCCGTATCTATATCGCGCGTGTTATCTTTCTTTAAGTCATGAAATTTAACATTATATTTCTCGCAGACTTTATCATAACCGGCCCGGCGCATTGCCCGCATTGTCTCGTCGCCGACCCAGCTGCCCTCGATTATGCTTATATCTTTAACATTAATATTATTCTCAATAAAATACTCTATAGCTCCGCTCAAAACGCCCGGGTGCGTCACTGCTCCGCGCTCAGGCGTGCCGGCAACAACTAAATTCGGCTTTAACGCAACGGTCTTATTACTCGCGTCAATTAAGCTTATCGCATTAGCGGCCTTTAATAATTCTTTAGTCATAATATGCGCGTCGCTGCCATAAATCTGGTAAATCTTACTCATGATAAAAGCTCTTCCTTTATATATATGCTAAATTAAAATTTTGGCCGCCTTAAATTTACAAGACGACCGTTTA
>JAFSNU010000332.1 GCA_017447325.1 Synergistaceae bacterium
GGCCGTCGAGTTTTCGGCTGAGACTTACAATAAGTTAATCGCGTCAGGCGTTAGGCCACAGCAAGCGCGTTCAGTTCTGCCTAACTGCACGGCAACAAAGCTCGGCATGACGGCAAATCTCAGAGCATGGAGACATATTTTAAAAGAGCGTTATGCTAATCAACGCGCTGATCCGGCGATTAGAGAAGTAATGAGTTTTGTCGCGGCGAAATTAAAAGAGATGTATCCGCCGGTGTTTGGGGAGTTTTAGTCCAGAATAAAAAAACAGGAGACGTTATGATACCGCATAGCGTCTCCTGTTTTTATCAACAATGACTTTTAAACCGACATCTTGTCGGTTTGTGTGTCGGTTTAGGTGTCGGTTTAAGTGTCGGGTTGAAAAAATATTAGAGTTAATAAACATTGAATTCGACGGGTTTAAAATATATTGAGTTGTTCGGAATTTCCGAACAACTCAATAAATCGCAAGCAAGTTAAATTTTTGTGTAAAAGTAAAACGCGATTTTTTAGCAACAAAATATTTTGATGTTAAGTAACTTTACACAAAAAATTTATGACTTTGCCAGCTCGTCTAAATAATCTGCCCAAGCCTGCATCATCTTACGGCGTTCAGCTAAATACTCGGCGTGATTATAGGCCGCCCTAACACTGTTGCCCTCGACGTGAGCGAGTTGTCTCTCAATAACATCCGGCGGCCAGCCCATTTCGTTTAAACGCGTGCTTGCCATGCCTCTAAAGCCGTGCGCCGTCATCTCTTCGTTGCTAAAGCCCATGCGTCTTAACGCGTATAAAACAGCGTTTGCGCTCATTGGCTGATTGCCAGTCTTCGCTCTTAAATTCGGGAATATATAACGCCCTCGGCCTGTTATCGGCTGTAAATCTTTTAATAATTGTATAACCTGCGGCGCAAGCGGAACGATATGTATTCTGCGAGCTTTCATTTTTTCAGCTGGTATACGCCATTCGCAAGCTTCAAAATTAATTTCGCTCCATTCAGCTTGTCTAATTTCGCCGGGACGACAGAATGTATATGCCGAGAACCATACAGCAGCCTTCACAACTTCAGTTCCAATAAAATTTTTCATGGCCAAGAGCAGCTGTTTTATTTCTTCAACGTTAATAATTGCGGCGCGGTGTTTAGTTTTGCACGGTTTTAACGCTCCGCGTAAATCAGCGACGGGGTCTCTTTCAGCCCGTCCTGTCGCTATTGCATATCTAAAAACGCGGCTGCAATATTGTGAAACTTGGTGCGCTGTATAAATTTTTTCTTGCTCCTCTATCTTTCGCAATATATCCAAAATCTGCGGCGCGGTGATTTCTTTAATATTTTTATCGCCAATCCTTGGGAATACATAATCTCTAAGGCGATTAGCCACTGAGCGAACATGTCGTTTAGTCGTAACACCCTCTAACTGTTTATCAATCCATTCTCTTGCAATAAACTCAAAAGATAAATTAACTTCATTCTTTTTAGCGTTCAAAACTTCAGCGGGGTCATCGCCTTTATCGCGTATTTTACATAATTCATCGCGCTTGGCTCTCGCGTCTTTTAAGCCAACTGTTGGGTAGACGCCTAAAGAAATTTTGCGCTCTTTATCGCCTACCCAATAACGCAGCCGCCAATATTTCTTACCGTCCGGCTTAACTAAAAGCCATAACCCGCGCCCGTCTCCAAGCATGTATTCTTTATCGCGCGGCTTGGCCGATTTAACTCCTAATTCCGTAAGTGCCAACGCTGTCCCCTCCTGCTTTTATAAATTTACCGTACCACTTTTTTAAAAAATTTTATTAGTTTTTAGAAAGTGGTACGGATTAAGGTACGGTAAAACGATAGATATATATATTTATCTCGTAATATTATATAGACTATAAATTCACCGTATTGCTTTATTTCATGGAGTTTATAATATCATATAAAATTATTTAATTTTATATTTGGAGCGGACAACGGGGTTCGAACCCGCGACCCTCAGCTTGGGAAGCTGATGCTCTACCAACTGAGCTATGTCCGCCCGAACTGAAATATTAAAAATTAACTTGTGATATTATAGTTTATTAATTAAATTTTTGCAAATTTATAATTTGGAGGCTTAAATTTTTATTATGCAGGACTACAAAGACACGCTTAATTTGCCCGTGACGGACTTTCCTATGCGGGCGAATTTGGCAAAGCGCGAGCCGGAGTTTCTAAAATTCTGGTACGATAACGACATTTATCATAAGTCAACGGAAGCGCGTCATCACGAACACGAATGCGGCTGCGAGCATGAGCACGATCATTTTATTCTTCACGACGGGCCGCCATATGCTAACGGCAATATTCACATCGGCACGGCGTTTAATAAAATTTTAAAAGATTTTATTCCCAAATTTAAAACTATGACGGGCAAGTATGCTCCGTATGTTCCTGGCTGGGACACTCACGGTCTGCCGATTGAGCTTCGAGCTTTAAAAGAGGGCGGACTGTCGAAGCTCGGCGCGGGCGTAGATCCGATAGAGCTTAGAAAATTATGCAAGCAGACGGCTCTGCACTATCTTGATATTCAGCGCGAAGAGTTTAAACGGCTTGGCGTTTTAGGCGAATGGGATCATCCGTATATAACGCTTGATCCTAATTTCGAGCATTTAGAGCTTCACGCGTTTGCTGACATGGTCGAGCGCGGTTTAATTTATCGCGGCTTGAAGCCCGTTTACTGGTGCACTGACTGCCAGACTGCTTTAGCCGCAGGAGAGATTGAATACTGGGACGAAAAATCTCCGTCGGTTTACGTCGCTTATCCAATGCCGGAGATTTCTAAGAAATTTGAGAGCTTAAAAGATAAAGACGTCTATATAGTAATTTGGACGACGACGCCTTGGACTTTGCCGTCGAGCGCAGCCGTCGCAGTTCATCCTAATTATGACTACGGCGTGTATCAAGATTTAAATAGCAATAAAGTTTATATTTTCGCAGCTGCTTTAAAAGATCAAGTTTGCAATGCGACAAATTTAAATTTAGGCGAGCCGTTGTTTGTAGTTAAGGGCGCGGAGCTTGAGAGACAAAAGCCGATGCACCCGTTCTATGACAATAAAGAATTATTAGTAGTGCTTGCGGACTATGTTGAACTTGAGACTGGCTCTGGCTGCGTTCATACTTCGCCCGGCCACGGAGTCGAAGACTATGAGACCGGCGTTAGATACGGCCTGAAAGTTTACAGCTCGGTTGATCATGCCGGAAAGTTTGAAAAGGATATGGAGATCGTCGGCGGGATGTCGCTTGACGAGGGCGGCAAGAAAGCCCTTGAGCTGATCAAAGAGAAAGGACGTTTATTAGGCCTTAGCTCTATATCGCATAGTTATCCGCACTGCTGGCGGTGCAAGAAGCCCGTTATATTTAGAGCAACTGACCAGTGGTTTATTAACGTTGCGAAATTTAAGGACGAGGCGCTGCGGGTTATTGACAATGAGATTAAATGGATTCCAGACTGGGGACATGACAGAATTTATAACATGGTCAGCTCACGCTCGGACTGGTGCATCAGCCGGCAGCGCATTTGGGGCGTGCCTGTGCCGGCCATTCACTGCAAGGATTGCGGCGCGTTCACTTTAACGCCCGACAGAATTAGAATGCTTGCGGAGAAAGTCAAAGATGCTGAGGACGGCTCGTCGATCTGGTGGAGCGAGAGCCTTGAAGAATTATTTGGCGATAAAGCAGTGTGTGACAAGTGCGGTTCTCATAACGTTGAGAAGGACAGCAATATTTTAGACGTTTGGTTTGACTCCGGCGTGTCGCATTTCTCTGTCTTAAACGATAGATTTGGCTTGAGCTGGCCGTGCGATATGTATCTCGAGGGAAGCGATCAGCATCGCGGATGGTTCCAATCATCTCTATTAACAGCTGTATCTATCAAAAATCAAGCGCCTTATAAACAAGTCTTAACGCACGGCTTTATTTTGGACGGAGAAGGCCGCAAGATGTCGAAGTCGCTGGGCAACACAGTCGCGCCGCAGGACGTTATAGACAAGTACGGCGCGGATATTTTGAGACTCTGGGTCGCCTCGACTGATTATAGAAATGATGTTAGAATTTCAGACAAAATTATCAAGAGCTTGTCTGAAACTTACAGACGCATTCGCAACACCGCGAGATTTTTATTAGGAAATTTGCATGACTTTAATCCTGATTTAAATTATATAAAATATTCTGACATGCTCTCGATGGACAAATGGATATTAGACCGGCTGCACAGGATTATTAACAAGGCCCGCGCAGCGTTTGAAGAGTATGAATTTCATGTGCCGGTGTCGGCTATACACTCATTCTGCGTTAATGAGTTAAGCGCGTTCTATCTTGATATTAATAAAGATAGATTATATGTAGAAGCTGATAATTCTTTAAACAGGCGCAGCGCACAGACTGCTATGTGGGAAATTTTGTCGGTCTTGACGAGAATGCTTGCGCCGGTCTTGAGCTTCACGGCTGAAGAGATCTGGCAGGAGATGCGCAAGATCGATAATAAATTATGCGAGAGCGTATTTTTAAGCGACTTCCCGGTTCAGGACGAGGCAAAGCTTGACGACAAACTTAATGACTTATGGCAAGAGGCCTTGAGCTTGAAGAGCGCGGCGAGCAAAATGCTCGAGGGCTTGAGAGCTGAAAAGGTTATCGGCACATCGCTTGAAGCCGAAATTCAAGTTGTTAAAAACGATAAGCTTAATAAAATTATTGACGCGTTCACGCCTGACGAGCTGGCCGATATAGTTATAGTCTCTAATTTTGAATGGGTTGACAAGCCTGAAGCGTTAAATTTAAAGAATATTTATAAAGACACTGAGACTGGCTTTGACATGGCGGCCGGCTTTACACGCGGCGAGAAGTGTCCAAGATGCTGGAAATATTCTCAGCACGCAGATCATGATCATGATAATTTATGCCCGAGATGCGCAAGCGTTATGAACGTCAAATAAATCTTATAATTTAAATTAATTAACGCCTCGAGAGATTTTTAAAATTTCCCGGGGCGTTTTAGTTAAAATAAATAATGCTTTTGGGTATCTCGCCGGTTGTTCATCGCTATTATATCTACGCCGTTTGATTAATAGTCAATAAAGCTATAAATATAATAATTTTTGAGTACGACTATCAAAAAATTAGTCTCTTTATCATTTGGATTTGCAGTCAATAAATTTTTCTCACCGTTCTCAATCATTCGGGTGATATAAGGCTCATAGTCGTCATAAGTTGTAAACGGCACCATGCGTTTAAAATCTTCTACGCTTTTAATTCCGGCAAAATTATATTTCCTGACGTACTCCGTGTCTTTACTGTCCGACAAAATAGTCTTTAACAGCTGCTTATTAATTTCGGCATTCTCGTCAAACTCGTGCAGAGCCTTGCGGACACGTCATTTCCTCGCGGCCATTATCTCGTTAAAATTCATTACAATAAATTACACCCCTTTAATTTAATTTAAATAATTAATTATAGTAAGTAAACTTAAAAATTATCTTGTCCCACCTGTAAGGTTGAGAGAGTACGGGCATGTACTCTCGAGTGCCCAACGGGCAGGGGGGTGCTTCATCCCTCCGTCACTTCGTGACCCTTGCAGGGCGCGATTTAAAGACCATTCGGGTCTTTAATCCTCCCCTTACAGGGGAGGCAAGGTTTTAAAGTTGACTGACTATATTATAAACTTTCACGCATAACTTTAAATAACTCTTCAGCTCCGGCCAAGCCGCCCGGACCTTTCGCATAAGTCTTCATTACTATCCAGTTTAAATTCTTTAATTTATCTTCAAGCTGCGCTAAATTCCCTTTCAATAAAATATTTTTAGCGTTAAGCTCGACGCTCTCGATTTTAAAATTATGGCCGAAATTTCTAATTGCAGTTATAGCGATTAATAATCTTGTCTGCTCGGGCAACTTGCCAAATCGATCTTTAATCTCGTTTGCAATCGCATTAAGCTCGTCAAGGCCTTTTGCCGCTAAAATTCTCCGGCTCATCGTCACGCGCACGGACTCTTGCGGTATGTAATTCTCAGGTATCGAACCCGTGCTGTAAACTTTCAAGCTCGTTAATTTAACTTCTTCAACGCCGCGCAGCCTGTCAAGCTCCTGCTCAAGCAATTTATAAAATATATGCCAGCCTCCGGCAGAGCCCGTCCCGTGCTGTGACGTGCCGCTTACGTCGCCGCTGCCCCGGATAAATAAATCACGTTCAGCTATCGCATAGCCCGAGCCTAAGTCCGTCATTGTTGAAATTGCTTCAAGCCTGTCAACGGTCTCACGCTTTAAGTTATTTTTATCAGCGGGATAAAAGAAGTATGCAAACGCATTTTCGCCGCGCCGTCCTACCCGTCCTCTGAGCTGGTACATTTGAGCAAGGCCTAACTCTTGAGCGTCATCGATTATAATCGTGTTCGCCCGTCCGACATCAAGACCGCTCTCTATTATAGTAGTCGCTACTAATATATCTATCTTGCCCGAGTAAAATTCAAGCATAGTATTTTCAAGTTCGCGCTCCGGCATCTGCCCGTGAGCAATTTTAATA
>JAFSNU010000333.1 GCA_017447325.1 Synergistaceae bacterium
AACATAATAGCCTATAACAAGGCCGTTTTTCTCTTGTATCTTATGCAAGACCGGCAGCAACTCACGCGGCGTAATAGCCTTTATATCGCGCTCCCTGAAATTTAATAAAACAAATCGGTCAAGCCTCTTGCGCGTCAAATACGCTGTCCATTCCGACACAGCGGGCTTGTGACGCTTTAAATACCACTCTTCAGCTACAACGCCGAAAGCTAAAGATTTTTCACGCTCTAAATTAAATCCTTTTGCCTTCAGCCCCCGCGCTTCTTTTAAACTAATATCAGGATACCGGCCTAATGACCTTTTGCGCTCGCGGCCATTCTCAAACGTCCGAGAATACCAGTATTTCTCCCCCGTCGGCATTACCGCAATGTAAAGCCCGCGCCCGTCTCCGACCAGATAACGCTTCTCCCGCGGCTTGAGCTTTTGAATTTTAAGTTCACTTAATGACATTTTCAAACATCTTCCTTTATATATATTTATATTATACTCTAAATGCGCTGAAAAGGCACAAGCGAGGCACAGTTTACAGCGTAATTTAAGTTAATAAGAGTTGGATATTTAACTCGCTCATTTTTTGCCGAAGCCTCGCGATAATCAAATTTTTTAATAAAAGTTAATAGGGGCTGGTCGCGGATATGATATAGTGGAGCAAAATAAATTTTTCGGGCGAAGTGATTATCTCCGAGGGCTTTAATAGTCAAGATATTTTAGAAAAAATTAAAAGCGCGCTGAATAATTTGCTTAATATCGACACTCGCGAAATGGGCGAAGCGTTAAGGATTAGCGACGTGTACGCGGCAATAGATAATATCGAGGGCGTTGAACACGTTGAGCTTGACAGTCCGAAAGAGACTATAAAGGCAAGTATCAGCGAGCTGTTGGTAATGGGTAATATAAATTTTAGGATGAGCGTAAAAGACAATGGCTGAAGATAAAACTAAAATTAACAACGGGCGCATTGCGGGCGTAATTCCTGATTTATATTATTTAAGGCCTAATAATTTAAGAAAATTTATAGACGCGCTTGATGTTGACGTTGATTTAATCGAGAAGAAGATTGCAAGCTTAACGGATTTAATTAATGTCGACAAGTGTCCTGATGACAAGCTTGTTTATTTAGCTGCTTTAACAGGCTGCAAGCTAATCGGAAACTCGCCGGGCTTTTGGCGCAAGCAGATTAAAAACTGGCCGCATATTCTAAAATTAAAAGGCACGGAGCGGAGTTTAGAGCTTGTATTAAATAGTATCGGTGCGGCGGAGTGGGAGATTAAAACTTATTTCAGGGACGCAAGCGGCGTTTACACAACTCAAAAGCCCGAGGGCAAGCCCTTTCAAGACCACAAGGGCGACTGGTATAACGTCCGGACGCATTACTTTGGCATTGGCTTGACGCTGAGCAAGGAGTATGTCGAGGCTGAGAATTACAGCTGGGACGTTGAGGAGATAAAGGAAAAATTATCGTTCTGGTTTAATCAAGGCAAGCCCTTTCACTCTGAATTATTAAATCTGTCGATATCGTCGCCTGAATTTCTGCCGAATGAGCATTATTGCATTTGGGATAATTGCACATGGGAGCATTTAATCGAAAGAATTTATGACTGGGGAATGCTCACGTCAGACGACACTGCTCTGACCGGCGAGGCTGTGATTAAGAGATTATTTGAGCGCGAAGTCTCGTCAATACATGACACGGCCGTTTGGAACGTTAATACTTGGGATAATATGCCTATGTATTACACGCAGGGCTGGCAGATTTCTGAAACGCCTTTAGTCGCAAGCTTAGAATGGGGCGACGGCGAGTTCTCAACTCTATATCCTAATATATGGGATAACTCGCTGTGGGACTATGCGAGCGCGTTTAAACGAAATTTTTATATTAATAAAGTTCATGCGCTGCTTGCGGACTTTAAGCATGACAAAACGCCCGAGCCTATAGGAGCTATAGAGCACGGGTGTTTTGTTTATGACCCTGCTGCTAAAAATTGGAACGAGCTTACGTGGGCTGAAGCTGTGTCGTGGACGGGGCAGCCGGTTCAGGAAGATTTTATATTTAAGCTTGAGGGCGAGATAACGGGCTTAAAGACCGGCTATTGGGACTATGACAGCTGGGATTATTTAAGCGAGGCGGCGGAGTATTACGAGACCGGTTCAGGTATTTTAATAAAATTATTTGCCGACGATGTCACGAGTTCAAGCGGCATAATCACGCATAATAATTTTGAAGTTAAGAGCGCGCCGGAAGTTAAGTTTGATTTAATTCAAGAGCGTTTGTTATCTGCAAGCTTGGAGACTGAGCGTTTAGCTTGGGACGTGTCACGCTGGGATTACGCAAATAAAATTTTAGCGATAAGCAAGGCTGGTTTAGACGGGCAGATTTATATCACTGCGGACTCTGAGATAAATGATTTGGCGGCGTTGGATTGGCAGTTCAAGCGGGCGGTTATTTTAAATCCTGAAAATAATTTTGCGAAAAATAAAGTTATTTGGGATGTGTCGCGCTGGGATGACGCGGGCGAGTTTATAAGCAATTCAGGCTTTAATAATTTTAATAATTTAACCGCAAGCTTAGAGCTTGAAGATAATTCTAAAATTTTTAGAGTTGCAAGCGAGACAAAAGTCTTTAAGGCCGGCTACTGGGACAAAGATTTTTGGGACAGCTTGAGCGAGACTGCAGAAGTTGAAGATTATGAGCCTGATTTAAATATAAATTTAAATATAAAGGCTCTTGAAGATGAAGTTTTAAGCATGAGCGCGATGAACTTTGATAGAGTTTTGCAAGCTGAGCATAACGCGCAGGCTGAAAATAATTTTGCTCATGAGCGTTGTATCGCAGCGTGCTTAGAAGACGAGAATTTAATTTCAGACGTGTCAAGCTGGGACTATTCAGGCAAGAAGATGTTATTTAGTTTTAGTTTAGTTTAAATTTTAGAGAAGGTGGTAATAGCATGGCTGTATTGACTAATTCAGCGAGGGTATTTTTAGCGCAGAGTATTTTATCGAGGCCGATATATCTTGCGATAGGCTCGGCTTATGACTGGGGAATAACGCCCGAGGCTGTGGATTATCAAGCTGTGAGCTTAATAAATGAGATAGGGCGCAAGAAATTAACCCGCGCCTTTTTCGTCAAAGAGGACGAGGACGGCGAGATTGACATGCCCGGCGGACAGCGTTACACGTATTCAGAAGAGCCGACGCGGCAAATTTATTTGCACTTCATGTTTGACTACGGCGAGGGACTGGCGGACGCAATCCGTGAGGTAGGAGTGTTTATTGACACGCAGGTTAAGGCGGGCTTGCCGGAGAAGCAGACGTTTTTCACGCCCGACCAGATTGAAGACCCGGGGACTTTAATTTTGCTTGAGCATTTAGAGATAGTTGACACGTTCACGCCTAATAAAAAGGGCTCATACGGGACTATATTGACGCTTTAATTTAATTTTATTTAAGAAAGGAGCAAGAGCTTATGACAGCAGCAGAAATCAGCAAGCTTATAAACTCGCCGAACTTTTACGACAGATACGACGAGACTAAAAAATGGGACTATGTCGGAGTAATGGCAGGCCGTGCGATGCAGAGCGCCGAGTTCAACGAAATGCAGCATGTGCTTGAAGACAAAATTAAATCTTTAGGCAAGGCTTTATATGCGGACGGAACTATAATCGAGGGCTGCGCTATCTCGTATGACACTGAGAGTAAAATCGCAAAGCTTGAGGCAGGGCGCGTATTTTTAGACGGGCTTGTGTATAAAGTCGAGGCGGCAACGTTAAACATTCCGGACATTGACGCAGTACAGGCCGGTATCTGGAAGATGTCGCGGTGTGTGACTGAGTATGAGGATAATAGCTTATTCGATCCGGCGAAAGGCACGCCGCAGTATCACATGCCCGGCGCTTATCGAATAGTAACGGAAGCAGTCTGGGGACTGAGCACCGACGGTTATGACATGCCGTTCTTCCCTGTCTATGGAGTGTCCGACGGAGAAATGGTGACACAGCTTCAGGAAGCCGTCAGCCCTGAGTACACGGACGCACTGGCGAGATACGACAATCACGCAAACGGTGATTATGTAGTAGACGGCTTGCGGGTGACAGCTCTTGAAAGCGACGCCGCAGGCAAGCAAGTATTCAGCGTGTCAGAGGGAACGGCGCACGTGAACGGATACGAGGCTGTAATATCTCACTCGGTGAGAGTTATGGCCGATGAAGAGCCGAACTTGGCAGATGTTAAGTCGGAAGTCCACGTGTTTAATGCTGATACTAACGGGACTGTGACTATTAGCGTGAGCCACAGGCCGATTGAAAATTTAAAGCAGGTATTAATTACTAAAGAGCGCACAGTCACGCTTACTCACGGCGGCTATACCGGCTGTGTTGACGAGCTGCCTAACACTTCAACGTTTGAAATAGTTGACGTGTATCAGGGCAATTTGCATTTCACGCAGAACACGGATTTTTATTTCGGCAATGACAAATTAAACTGGTCGCTCTCGGGCGAAGAGCCAGCACCGTATTCAAGTTATGTCGTGACTTATCGTTATAGACTGGCCGTTAACGCGGACGCATGGGACACTGACACGGTGACGATAAGCGGCGGCGTTGCTAATAGTTTAATCGAAATAGATTATGATTATAGAATGCCGCGCATTGATTTAATAGTCATGTATAAAGATAGAAGCGTGGGGATAGTGCGGGGCGTTGCGCATAGATACTCGCCGACTGTTCCGACAACTCCGCCCGGTGCGATATGCTTGGCTGAAGTCTATCAGAACTGGGACGGCCTGCCGGAAGTCAAGAATGTTGCGACGCAGCGCGTGCCGGTTGAAGATTTGCGCAAGATGCAGGAGCGCATTCAGGATTTATATAGTTTAGTTGCGCGCAATGAGCAGCGTTTTGATATTATGCTCGAAGCTCCGACGAGTGCATATAATATTTTTGTTGATCCGTTGTTTGACGA
>JAFSNU010000334.1 GCA_017447325.1 Synergistaceae bacterium
ATATTAGCAATGCTTCAGCAAGTGACTTGGCGAATTTTGACGTCATAGCGTTTGGATCGCCGGCGATGGGTTCGGAAGTGATCGAAGAGGGCGAGATGGAACCGTTCTTCACGAGTGCGCAGGCTTTCGTGAAAGGAAAGAAGGTCGCGCTGTTCGGCTCTTACGACTGGGGTGAGGGCGAATGGCTCGAGACCTGGGGAACTCGCGTTAAAGACGGCGGAGCAAATTTAGTTGATAATGGCCTTAAAGTTCATCTTGAACCGGATGCGGCTGCTCTTGCCGAGTGCGAGGCCTGGGGAGCGAAACTCGCGGCGTTATAAATTTTTATAAAATTTTTTGCAAGGCTTGAGCTTGAAAGTTTAAAATTTTTTGCAGGGCTTGAGCTTGAAAATTTAAAAATTTTTTGCAGGGCTTGAGCTTGAAAAAATTTAAAATTAAAATTTAAAATTAAATTGCTCGTGAATTAAAATTAAAATTAAAAATAAAATTCACGGGCGATAATTTTATAAAAAATTAATTTAAATTTTAAAAATTTTTGGTATAATAAATTTAACCTGCGGTATGCGTGATCGAGATTTCGTTTTGAGCCAACACTCGCTTCCGTTGTTGGATAAGTTTCTGCCGGGGCTGGAGTTTTTGAGACGACCGAACTAAGGCTGGACGATCCTAAAATTTAAGGAACGGGTCAAAACTTTCCAGACACGGTATTCGCGGGATTTTTTATAAAATTTTAATAAAAGGGAGCATGTAAGTTTAATAATGCTTTTCCCCGAGTTTGAAAGGCCGGACTGGCCTCTTTTATCGCAGGTCTCGCGCCCGTCGCGTTACAGCGGCAGTGAGTGGCGCAGTTATAAAGTCCCTGACTGGGACGATTATAAAGCTAAGTCTAACAAGATTTGTTTTGCATTCCCAGATGTTTATGAAATCGGCATGAGCTACTACGGCTTTCAAATTTTGACGGCTCTTGCGCGAAAAAATAATTGGCTCGCTGACAGAGCTTATGCGCCGTGGATCGACATGGAAAATTTATTGATTAATAAAGACATGCCGTTAATATCTATAGAGCAGCGCAGAGCTTTAAACGAGTTTGATGTAATAGGCTTCACGCTCCAGCATGAGACAAGCTACACTAATATTTTAAGTATTTTAAATTTAGCAAAAATAAATTTGCGCGCGGAAGATCGAGATGATAATGCGCCGATAATTGCCGCCGGAGGGCCTGGCGCGTTAGTGCCTGAGCCTTTAGCTGCGTTTATAGATTTATTTTGCGTGGGCGAGGGCGAAGTTATTTTGCCTGAGCTGTTTAAAATTTTAGAAAATAAAAAAGATTTTACGCGTCATGAATTATTGAAGGAGTGCGCGAAAGTCCCGGGCGTGTATGTGCCGTTAATTCACAAAAATAATGATATAGTCACGCGGCAGATTGTGAAAGATTTTAATGAAGCTTATGCGCCGGAAAGTTTAATAGTGCCGTCGGTAAGCATAGTTCACGACAGGGCGGCTCTTGAATTATTTAGAGGCTGCTCGAGAGGCTGTAGATTTTGTCAGGCTGGAATGGTGACGCGGCCGGTTCGCGAGAGAAGTTTAGATAATGCTAAAAATATAATTTTAAATATTTTGGACAGCACCGGCTGGGATGAAGTAGGCTTGTTATCGCTCGCGTCGTGTGATTATTCGCATATTGAGAGCTTGATTGACGAGTTAATAGATTATTTAAATAATAAGAAGGCGCGTTTAAGCCTGCCGAGTTTGCGAATGGACGGATTTTCTGTCGGGCTTGCGGATAGATTATTGAAAGTCAAGCGCGGCGGAGTAACGTTTGCGCCGGAAGCCGGGACGCAGAGATTAAGGGACGTGATTAATAAGGGCGTTGATCAGGCAGCTATTGACTCGTGTTTAAACGAAATATTTTCGCGCGGCTGGGATCGCGTTAAATTATATTTCATGATGGGCTTGCCGACTGAGACTGAGCAGGATTTGGACGGGATTATAAATCTTGCTAAATATGCTTTAAAGCTTGGCCGGAGCAAAGGACGCAAGCGGCTGAGCGTCGCTGTGTCTGTCGCGGGATTTGTTCCGAAAGCGCACACGCCGTTCCAGTGGGAGCGTCAGAATGATATTGCAGAGCTTAAAGATAAGGGACGTTATTTAAAGTCGCAGATTAAAGATAAGGCGATAAGCTTAAATTATCATGAGCCGGAAGTGACGTTCTTAGAGGGCGTGCTGTCGCGCGGGGACAAGCGGACGGCGAATGTTATTGAAAGGGCTTGGAGACAGGGCGCGAGGTTCGACAGCTGGACGGAGACTTTTGATTTAACGCGCTGGCTTGATGCGTTTGAATACTGCAATTTAGATCCGTTGGAGTTCACGAGAGAACGCGGCGAAACTGAAATTTTGCCTTGGGATTTTATTAATGCCGGTATAAATAAAAATTTTTTACTGCGCGAGCGTCATAAAGCTTATAAGGGCGAATTAACGCGCGACTGCAAGAGCGGCTGCGGAGCTTGCGGTCTGAAAGAGGCCGGATTATGCGCGCTTTAATAATTAATAAATTTTGCGGGATGCTTGTATAAGCGCTTATGTTGAACAACGAGGTTCGTGATGAAAGATAAATTAAATCAAGAAACGGATCCAGAGTCCGCGACCCTGGTGAGAGTTAGAATAATTTACGAGAAACGGGGCGGCGCGTGTTTCGTGCCTCACGTGTCGCTGGCTCAGGTATTTATTAGGTCGGCGTTTAGAATAAATTTAAATTTCGAGATGACGCAGGGCTTCTCGCCGAGGCCTAAGATGAGTTTCGGCCCTGAGCTTCCGGCTGGAGTTGTCGCGCTGCGCGAGCCGGTCGATATTTATTTGAAAGATAGTCAAGATATAGATATATTAAAATGGAACGAGGCCATGCCCGAGGGCTTTAAAATTTTAGATTATGAGATTATCGAGCATGACGCGCCTGCATTGGGCAAAGTCTGCAAAAAGGCTGTGTACTGGCTGCGCGGGAAATTTTTAATTCAAGATTTAATTAATCAAGCTAAATTATATTTTAATCAAGAAATTTTAGATTATAAAATCGCGCTTGATGATAATAAAAACGAATGGCTTGAAGTGTTAATAAACGCTCCGGCGCAAAATGGCATCGGCGGCTTTGTGAAAAATTTAGTTAATAATAATTTTATAACCGGATGGCAGGATATAAATATTGTTAGGGTAAAATTAATAAATTAATTTGTAATTGCGGGGTGAATGAAATTGCGCAAAATTAAAAGAGTGTTGAGCATTCAGGATATTTCTTGCCTGGGCAAATGCTCGCAGACGATCGCGCTGCCGGTGCTGTCGGCCTTGGGGTCTGAGGCTGTCATGCTGCCGACGGCTTTATTATCAACGCATACTATGTTTAAAAATTTCACGTTTAAAGATCTTTCAGACCAGATTGAGCCGATTATAAATCACTGGAAGAGCGAGGGCGTGAAATTTGATGCGGTTTATACCGGCTATATCGGCAGTGAAGCGCAGATAGAGCAGGTTAAAAATATATTTAAAGAATTTAAAGATAAAGATACTTTAATATTTATTGATCCGGTAATGGCCGATAATGGGAAATTATATCCGGCGTTTGATATGAATTATGTTAAGAAGAACGCGGAGCTTTGCGCGTGCGCTGACATAATCGTGCCGAATATAACTGAAGCGTGTTTTATGACGGGCGTTGAGTATAAAGAAAAATATGATGAAAATTATATTAAATTATTGTTAGATAAGCTTAATGCTTTAGGCGCGAAAATAAATTTATTGACGGGCGTGTCGCTCGAGGACGGCAAGACAGGCGTAATGGGCTATGATAATATTAAAGGCGAATATTATTTATATCAGAATAAGAGAATTAACGCGGTGTATCACGGCACGGGCGATTTATTCTCGAGCGTCTGCGTCGGCGAAATTTTGAAAGGCTTGGACTGGCGGGACGCTGCGCGTATTGCGGCGGACTATACGGCTCACACTATCGAAGTCACGCTTGAGAGTCCGGAGAAGCCTTGGTACGGCGTGAACTTTGAGGAGACTTTGCCTGAGTTATTAAAATTATAAAAATTTAATTATAAATTGCAGGGCTAATTATTGGCGTGAACTTTAATAAAATTTTTTAAATTATAAAAATTATAAAAGCGAGGCTGATATTTATGCAGGTTAAGGCTAATATTTTCAGGGAATATGATATTAGAGGCAACGCTGAGCAGGATTTGACGGACGAAGCTGTATATGCGATAGGCCGAGCTTACGGGACGCGGCTTGTTAATAAGA
>JAFSNU010000335.1 GCA_017447325.1 Synergistaceae bacterium
CTCGTCCATAAGCCAGCGACGACGCAATCAGCCCTACTGCTTCTATATTCTCCGGCGCATAGCAATACAGGAACCATAACGGATCGGGCTGTATTAATTCTTTGCGGCTGTAGGCAAAGTACAGCCCGTCAAGAAACGCCTTTAATTTAACTTGCTGCTCACTTAAATTTAAATCATTCATAATTTTTAATATTAAAAATCCCCAGTGCTTGCAACACACAGGGGAAATTATTTTAAATTCTTAACCCTTAACGTTCGCCCAGTTCTTTATCAACTAAGAACAAATGATGCTCGCCGAGCTTCTCGAGTTTCGCAACTATGCTGCTTGCGTTGTCTTCTTCCTCGACCTGCTCGTCAACGAACCATTTCAGCATTGACAAAGTCGCGTAATCTTTCTCAGCCATCGCCATATCGACAAGCTTATAAATTCTTGACGTGACATACTGCTCGTGAGCGTAAGCCGCTTTAAACGCGTCCAACGGACTTTCATAGCTCTCCTTCGGCTTGGCCACATCAGGCACAATAAATCTCGCGCCTCGGTCATAGAGATAATCAATAAACTTCTCCGCGTGTTCGATCTCTTCTTTGGTCTGCTTGTGCATCCAGTGAGCCATGCCGTCGAAGCCCGCGTCCTTAAAATAAGCTTCCATTGCCATATAGATATAAGCCGAATCAAATTCAGCCTTAATCTGGTCATTAATCGCGTCCGCCATTGTTTTAGATAACTGCATAATTAACACATCCTTTAATAATATCAAGGCCGAACTCTCAGCCCGGCCTTTTTTAAATTAAATTAAAAATTTAAATCTTAAATTTCAGCCCTGAATATTGCAAAACTTAAAGTCTTGCAGAGCTAATTAAATCTCAGCCTTCCAAAGTCCGTGCTTGTTGCAGAATTTTTGCCAAGCTTCGAACCTTACAGCCGCATAAGCTAAAATTAATTAATTAAATCTCAGCCTTCCAAAGTCCGTGCTTATTGCAGAACTCGCGGAGTTTCGAGCCGGCCTTCGCACAGCTGAACTCAGCCGCAGGCTCTTCGCCGGGCTTCAAGAACTTACGGCAGACTCTATCGCCGTTGATAACTTCGATCCACTCGATGTAATGATCCTCGGCCATGGGATGCGCCGCGCTTCCGACCTTCACCATCTCGCCCTCGAGAACCGGCACGTGCTTTTCCTGCGCCGCGTCCGTGCTGTTCTCTTTAAGCTCTTTCATCGGCTCGCCGCAGCAAGTTAAAACTCCGCCGCCGACGTGCATTACTTCAACGATGTTGCCGCACTTCGCGCACTTAAAAACGCTCAACTTCTCCATGATAAAATTCCTCCCTCGTTTAATTTAAAGCTTAAAATTATTTTAGCATATAAATATATATCAAATAAATAATCGCAATTTCAGATATTTTATAAATTTTATGCAAAATTGCACTGCTTTATAAACGGATCCAGGGGCTATGCTCCTGGCTGCCAGTGCAAAGCAAACGCAGCAAGAGCGGCCGCGCCCGTCCATAAAAATTCTTCGTTGACCATAAAGCGAGAATTATGATGCGGCTTGTCGCGCTCGTCTCCGAAAGTCGAACAGTGATAGAAGAACGCGCCGGGTATAGTCCTCGTGTACTCGGCAAAGTCTTCTGCGCCGGTCGTAGGCGTCTCTATCTCAGCCGCGAACTCAGCACCAAGTTCTTCTGTTATAACATCGCGCATCTTGAGCGTTAACTCTCTATCGTTTATAACCGGCGGAACATCGCTTGAAAATTCAACGCTTGCACTTCCTCGCATAGACTTGGCCGTGCAGTCAGCTATCTCAACTATACGTTTTTTCATGAACTCGCTGTTCTCTGCGCTAAAACATCTAATCATGCCGCGTAACCTGCAAAAGTCCGCCACAACATTATGAGCAGTGCCGCCGTCAATGCGCCCTATCGTCAAAACTTTTGCGTCAAAAGGATTTAACTCGCGGCTGATTATAGTCTGTAATTGATTTATAATCTGCGCCGCCATCGTGATAGTATCGACTGCCAAATGCGGCGTTGCTCCGTGCGCGCCCTTGCCGTTCAATGCAATATCAAAAGTAGTAGTAGATGCCATGAACGCACCGATGCGCCAGCCGATCTGCCCGGCCTTTAAGCCTTGCCATAAATTGCCCGTGTGCATTCCGATAATTTTATCAACGCCTTTTAACACGCCGTCCTTCACCATGACAGCAGCTCCGTTGGCCGGCTCCTCGCTCGGCTGGAAAATTAATCTCACAGTTCCGGCAAGATCATTTTTAAATTCGCTCAAAATTTTTGCGCAAGTTAATAACATTGCCATATGAGCGTCATGACCGCACGCGTGCATGTTCCCATTCTGCGACGCGAAATCAAGTCCCGTCTCCTCTTTAACGGGCAGCGCGTCCATGTCAGACCTAATAGCTAACACCTGCCCGGGCTTGCCGCCTTTAATATCAGCGTAAAGACCATGGCCGCCGCCTATGCCCTTAACAATATTATTAATCCCAAAACTTTCAAGCTCGCGTATAACTATGCTCTCAGTCTTCGGCAAGTCAAACGCAATTTCAGGGCAAGCATGAAGCTCATGCCGAATTTTTACAGCATAATCATTTAAACTTTTAGCTAATTCTTTAATATTCATTCATCAAAACTCCTGTTAATAAATTAATAAAATTTATAAAGTCTCACGGCTCGCGTATCTCAATATAAACCGAGCGGCCCTGATTAATTATTTCTTCCGCTGCGTTTAACGGCTTCTTTCATGATGACATCATGCGCTCCGCCCTCGACCAAAGTTATCGGCGACACGAGCGTAATTTTTGCTTTAGTTTGCAGCTCTTTAATGCTTAACGAACCGCAGTTGCAGAAAGTCGATTTGATTTTGCTTAAAGTCTCCGACACGTTATCGCGCAAACTTCCGGCATAAGGCACGTATGAGTCAATGCCCTCTTCAAACGATAATTTAGACGAGTTCGCGTCGCCGGAGTCATAACGCTGCCAGTTGCGTGCGCGGCTTGAACCCTCGCCCCAGTATTCTTTAACATAATTGCCGTTAATCATTACTCTATTAGTTGGGCTCTCGTCAAATCTCGCAAAATATCGCCCAAGCATACAAAAGTCCGCGCCCATTGCAAGAGCAAGCGTAATGTGATAGTCCATGACAATTCCGCCGTCTGAGCAAATCGGAATATAAATTCCAGTCTCTTTAAAATATTCGTCGCGTGCTTTTGCAACTTCGATTACAGCTGTAGCTTGACCGCGTCCTATGCCTTTAGCCTCGCGCGTAATGCATATAGACCCGCCGCCTATTCCAATTTTAACAAAGTCAGCACCGGCCTCGGCTAAAAATCTAAAGCCGTCTGCGTCAACGACATTTCCGCCGCCGACTTTAACGCTATTGCCGTACTTATTTCTAATCCAGCTTAAAGTCCGCCGCTGCCATTCAGTAAAGCCTTCTGACGAGTCTATGCACAACACGTCAGCTCCTGCGTCAACAAGAGCCGGAACACGCTCCTCGTAATCCCGAGTGTTTATTCCGGCTCCGACTATATAACGCTTCTGCGCGTCCAATAACTCCAGCGGATTTTCTTTGTGCATGTCGTAATCTTTGCGAAATACAAACGCGACCATGTTGCCCTCGTTGTCGATAATAGGCAGCGAATTTAATTTATGCTGCCATAAAATATCGTTAGCCTCGCTCAAAGTCAGACCGTCGTGCGCTAATATAACCCGGTCAATCGGCGTCATAAAGTCTTTAACTTTCGCGTTTAAATCCATGCGGCTCACTCGATAATCTCTGCTCGTGACAATGCCTAATAATTTTCCCGTGAGACTTCCGTCATGCGTCACTGCAACTGTAGTATGTCCCGTCTGATCTTTAAGCTCTAAAATATCCGCAAGCGTCTGCTCCGGTCCGATAGACGAGTCATTAGCGACAAAGCCGGCCTTATATCTCTTAACTTTATTTACCATCTCGGCCTGTGACGCTATGCTCTGCGAACAAAATATAAAAGACACGCCGCCCTCGCGAGCTAAAGCTATTGCCATTCTATCGTCTGAGACAGCCTGCATCACGGCTGACGTAAGAGGAATGTTTAGTGACAGCTCCGGCTCTTCGCCTTTTCGAAAACGGCACAAGGGCGTTTTGAGCGAGACGTTAGCCGGAACGCATTCCGCCGATGAATAAGTTGGAACCAGTAAGTACTCTGAAAAAGTGTGGGACGGTTCTTCGTAGAAAAATGCCATATGCAAGCCTCTCCTTTTTTCTAAAATTTTAATTTTAAATTTTTAAACTTGACGCAAATTAAATTTTATTATTTTATTTTAATTTCAACGATTATAATATAAAATCCGCCCGTTTAGCATGAGCGGATTTTACTGAATTTAAATAAATTAAAAAAATTTTTTACTAATCTTCAGGACTTGAATTATTTAAATTATTTAATTTCTCAAGCTCTTTTGCGTTCTCTTCGTTTTGAGCTCGAAGAAAACGCAGCTTCTTAATCTCGGCGCGGCGCGTGATAATCGACGGCGTCACTGCGCGCTTGGCCGCCTCGCCCGTACCCATTAAAATTGCAATCGGCCAAAGCTGCGGGATATTTTCGCAGACGATTTTAATAATAGAGATAATCGGCACTGATAATAACATGCCCGGGATGCCCCAGATCATTCCCCATAATAACAGCGATAATAAAATCATGACCGGACTCACGCCTAACCTGTCGCCGACGACTTTAGGAGTTATCACATTGCCGATTACGACCTGAATAGTTGTTAATAAAACTAAAACTAAAAGCGGCTTGAAAAATCCCGGCGAGAATTGAATTATCGCCATGACAACCGGCGGTATCGTCGCTATTATAGAGCCTACCGTCGGGATAAAGTTTAATAAAACTGTAAGCACACCCCAGCCGGCCGCGAGCTGCACGCCGAGCATAGTTAAGACAACCCACGCGCATATGCCGGTCACGACGCTTATTAAAGTCAAAGTGCCTAAGTAATGGCTGACCTGTTCTGAGATAGTAGCCAAAATATTTTTGATTTTTACAGCACTCGCGCCTGAAAATGCTTTATTAATTTTAATCTCTAAGTCAGGAGCTTCGAGCATCATGAACATTAAAAATACAAAAGTCATGACAAACTTACTCGCGAAGGCCGCTATAAATTCTGAAATATTTCGGACGTTGCTTCTCAAAATTCCCATCCAGTCGTAGCTGCTTATCGTCTCCGCCGGAACGTTAAGAGCCGTCATTAAACTATAAAAGCCCTCGTTTAATTTGTCTGCATACAAGCTATAGACTTTTGCGAACTCTATAACCTGACTTGATAAAAAATTAAATCCGGCCATTCCGGCTATGACTAAAATTGCGAACACTAAAATTATTTTTAATAAAGTCGGAAATTTTAAAGTCTCGCCGATTTTTATAATCGGCCTTAAAACTTGCAAGATAAACCAAGCGATTACTAACGGAATAAAAACGTTGCTTGCCGCGTGAAGAGCAGCGCAGATTAATATCGCCGCAAATAAACACATAAGCCCCGTAACTAATTTCATGTTCATAATTTGCAGCCTCGTTAATATTAAACTTTCTGCCCTTTGCCCCGGCGCTTCTCGCGATACAGCGCAACTATCATGTCTATAAGCGCATGTATATCAGGCTTTAAAACATGATGAACGTTCAGCTCTTCCAAGTGATCGAGCATCCGCTTAATCATTAACGACGAGAATAAAATTATCGGCATATTCTCAGTATGCTTGTCGGCGCGCAAAGTCTCGCTCAACGTCACTCCGTCCATGAGCGGCATTTCAACGTCAGTTACTAATAAATCAAAGTTCTCCTTCTTGTCAAGCAATAATTCTTTTGCCTCGGCTCCGTCTTTAACCGGGTAAACGCTGCTAAAGCCCGTCTCTTTTATTGCGTCGCATATCTGCTGGCGTAATAATTTCGAGTCGTCAGCTACTAAAATATGAAAGTCTTCGACGTTGCCGAGCTGCTCGTAATTATTATTTTGATTGTTTTTAGCGTTCATGCTCTCTTCAACCTGCGGAGCGATCTCTTGAATAATCGCCTCATAATCTAAAAATAAAATATTGCGCTCGTCTTTACGCAAGACATATAAAATCCATTTTAACGAGACGCCACGCATCTTCGACGCGTCGAGCTCGTCCGAATTAACCTGCCTTATGCGCTCAACTTTGTCAACTAAAAATCCAAGCTTGCTGTTATTAAATTCTACTATCATAATTTTTGACTGCTCGAGCGGCAAAGGATCTTTAGTTCCTAAAAACACTCTCAAATCTATTAACGGATGAAGAACGCCGCGTATCGAAGTGATGCCGATGAACGACGGAATTTTTGTAGGAATAGGACGGCAGCCGCGCCAGCTTAAAATTTCGCGTATTCTGTCAACGTTAATGCCGTAGGCCTCGTCGCCCAGCGTGAAGATGACAACGTCCCATTTCTTTGCGCCGGACGCGGTGCGCTCTTTGTCTCTATCTATTCCAGTCCGAATTTCCATTTGCTAAAACTTGCTCCTTTATTAAATTAAAAAATTTAATATATTTAATTAATTTTAGCATGAATAAAATAAATTTTAATAAATTAAAAGCCCCTCGCGTTTAATCTTAACGCAAAGGGCTTGATAAAAAATTTTAAAATTAATTTATTAATTTTTATTAATTTTTATTAATTTTTATTAATTATTAATTTTAATAGATAAGCTCTTGATGACTTGGCCTCCTGCGTTCGCCGCTTTGATTCTGAACGAGAACGATCCGGCTCTGGTCGGCGTGCCTGAGATAACGCCTGTTGAAGTATTAAACGATAAGCCCGTTGGCAGCGAACCGCTGTAGAAGCTCCATGTTATAGGCGTCGTCCCTGTGACTGCAATCCTTGCGCTGTAGGACTTCTTCAGTTTGCCGGCAGCCAAGCTTGAAGTTGTAATATTCGGCTTTATTGCATTTGCCTGAACAGTAATTCTAAAAGCTTTATTAGAATAACCGGCTGAGTTCGCCGCTCTGACAGTGAACGTGAACGTTCCGGCTTTTGTCGGCGTGCCTGAAATAGCTCCGGTGGATCTGTTAAGCGATAACCCGGTTGGAAGCGACCCGCTCGCGATGCTCCAGGTCAAAGGCTTCGTGCCGCTTGCTGCTAAACTTGCGCTGTAACGCGTGCCGACCTTGCCGCCC
>JAFSNU010000336.1 GCA_017447325.1 Synergistaceae bacterium
CTTTCTTGATTTTTATTTTTAGCTAAAAAATTTTTAATTGCTCAGGTAATAAAGATATATGGCGGTCATAGCGGCGGAGTCACACCCGGCTCCATGCCGAACCCGGAAGTAAAGCCCGCCCGCGCCGATGGTACTGCATGGGGTACATGTGGGAGAGCAGGTCGCCGCCAGATTAAATTTAATATATTCAGCCGGTTGAGTTAATTTTCAGCCGGCGTTTTTGTGTTTAAAATTTAATATTCACGCTCTCGTGAGGCCGCTAAAAAAGCGTTTTTACGTTTGCGAAAGTCTGCGGTTATGTCGCTTTCGGCGCGTTTTTGGGAGCGCGGCTTGTCAGAAAGGAAGCTGTTGAACGGCTATTAGGCACAAAAACATGTGAGCTGATAGCCAAGATAATTTTAAAAGAAAATTTGAAAGGCGCGAAAGCTGTTAATCTCGTTGCTAAAAATATTGTAAAAGTAGTTCCCGGCATAGTTACTATTATTTTTACTATTGCGCCTGAAGTTATAGACTTTGCTCAAAATAAAATTTCGCAGGAGCAGGAATGGCCTTCGGATATCTCGGAAATTTCGCGGGCAAGTTGGGCGGCAATGCAATAGGAGCTTTATTGAACTTAGGAGCAGCGTTAGGCGGCGCTGGTGCTTTTATAGGCGGCGTTGTCGACGCAATAGCAGGAGCGGCAGCTGCACAATATATCGCAGACCAGCTGATAGATAGCGACAACAAGAAAATGATGCGCATAATAAGTTTTGAAATGGAAATTTACATGGGCGATTTTCTTTGCACTCCAGAAGAAGCGGACATAGCAAGCAAAAAACTTAATGATATTCTTGCGGACGGCAAAAAATTTCAAAGTATGCAACAAAGCTCAGACAAATATATTTTCGCTCAGAACATAGTAATACCGGTTCTTGAGGAGACAGCCGCCAGCCGCGCGAAAGTTGAGCTGCCCGAAGGCGACGAGTATTTATTAAACAGTTTTAGAGAAATTATCGAAGCTGAAGCCGTCAAAGCATCTGAACAAATTCCGGACGGAGATAATGCGCCGCAGAATCAGATAGTGCGGATACTGCAAGAGCTTGACGTAAAACCCAAAAATCAGCAGGCAGCAGCAGAAGAGTCAGCAAATCCCAAGCAGGAAGTTACGCTCGGCAAAGTGCGTTACGACGGAGAGAACAAACAGGAAGCTATAAACTGGATGTTTACGTTCCTGCGTATCTTAATCAAAGAAAAATGTCCTGAGGCCAACGAGCGCATTCTCGTGCCGTCAGCAAAATTCGGCGAGGAAATTCCCGCTTACTTCGACGGGACAATCGATCTTGATAATGAACTTCAAAACTCTTTCGGACTGCCAAAAAGTTTATTGACTGCTTCAAATGATTATGCAACTATGTCAAAGCACAAGCAAAACGGCACGCTTCGGGAGCTGGCGGAATGCGTCTGCGATATTATTAATAAAATTCCTGACAGTAAGAAAACAGAAGCCATAAGTTCAGCAATCGTTGACGAAAAATATTCTAAGCATTATTCGGAAAAAAGTTTTTGGGACACGGTCACAAGCGTTATTAAGAAAGCCGGAAGCGGATTAGTTTACAAAGCTCTTCAGCTCTTCTATGCCATGCAGAATCCTGAATGCACGACAGCAGTAAAGGCAGTGATTATAACAGCGCGGGATATTTTATTATGCCGTTTGACGGTATTGCCGATATTATCCCGGGCATAGGTTTCCTTGACGACGTTATAGCAATAGGCGCGGCTTACACTATGGCCAATATGTATGTTAATGACGAAGCAAGGCGCAAAGCTCAAGAGCAAATGCGCGCTCTTTTCGGCGATGATATTCTCAAAGAAAAAGAATTAGCATTAGCAATAGAGGCAGAGACAAGCAAGTAAGCATAAAATATTTTTCATTCAATAATAAATATAAAATTTGCCGCGTGATTAATTTAAAATTAACTCACGCGGCAAAAATTTTTAAA
>JAFSNU010000337.1 GCA_017447325.1 Synergistaceae bacterium
AAACTGCGTCCGGCAATCAGCATCGCGCATTAACTTTTGCTCAACAGTATAATCATAATCATTATTATTATCGCAATGCACTATCACCGCAACTTTAGGATTTATTTTTTTAATAAACTCAGCCGTCAAATCAAAATCATCGTGCAGTGAAAAATTTGCGTTAATAAATATATCGCGCGATCTAACATCCTTGCGCATATAATAATTATAATTAGGCTTGTTAGCCGATAAAGTCACATGCGGCGCATTATCTTTATATTCTTCATTAATATAATAATTCCTCGCGCTGATAATCGGCTCCGCATTTTCAAACTGCCGAATTAATCTAAATATAATTTCATCTATATAAATTCTAAAATTCTCCGGCAAATTGTCATTAAGAGCTTTCAATAACTCAATACCCTTGCTCAGCTGCGGCGCAAAGCAATAAACAGATCGCCCGGCTTTCAGAGCTTTATGAACTCCATTAATTATAACTTCAAGCTTGTTTTTATAATTAATTTTTTCAAATTTTCTCGCGTTCACGGCGCACAAAATTAAAATATCTATATCCTTATCCGGCAGCACGCAGCCGCTTGATAAAGCCGTAGCCTTCAACGAGTAGTCTCCGGTATATAAAATATTTTTAATTTTATATTTATCTTTATACTCAAACAGCGTCATCATCGCCCCGGGTATATGACCCGCCGGATAGAAACTCACTCTATAATTATTAAACTCAAATAAATTATCAAAGCTCACGGGCGTGACGCGATTAAATAAAATATCATTCGCGAAATTTTTATTAATTTTATTAAACTGATGTTCAGACAGTATTAACGTCTTCTGCGTCATGTAAACAGCACTGTGTTTAGCCTCGCTCAAAAATTCAGGCAATGCTCCGACATGATCCAAATGCGCGTGCGAAATATAAATCTGCGATATGCAGTCATAGCTTGCAACAAATTTTAAAAGCGTGTAAAAATTCGGACTGAATAAAATTTTGCTCCCGTCAAAGCCCTTGCCGCAGTCAAGCAATATATTATTTTTGCCAAGCTTTAAATAATAGCAGCTCGCGCCTATATTATCTCCTCCGCCGAGCGGAACAAACATAATTTCTCCCGCGCTCATAACGCACTTCCTTTATTAATATTAAATATTATTTATTAAATTATAAAATAAAAGCCCGGGATTTTTCGCCCGAGCCTTTAATTATAAAATTTAAAATATTTTTGCGATTATTTTTTAAACTAAAAACACGCCCAAGCCGCCTAAATATTATTTATTAAATTATAAAATAAAAGCCCGGGATTTTTCGCCCGAGCCTTTAACTTATAAAAAATTTTAAATCTTAAAATTTCTTAATAAAATTAAAAATATTTTTGCCGTCAGAATAATTATAATTAACTTCGTCGGCAATTTTCTTAACTAAAAATATTCCAAGTCCCCCGACAGGCCGCTGCTCAGCCGGAAGAGTTATATCCGGGTCGGGCCTCTCCAGCGGATTATACTGCATGCCCTCATCTACAAAAGTTATAGACACGCCTCTTGCATTTTCAAGCTCCGCAAATTTCATCAGCGCATAGCCCGTCTTGTCGCCATAAGCATAATTTGCTATATTCACAAACAGCTCTTCGACTGCAAGATCAAGCTCGGTCTGAACTTTCATCGGGCAGTCCAAGCTCTCAAGCTCAGTATCAAGAAACGCAAGCACCGCGTCAAGCTCTTCGACTTTCGCGTCAAATTTTAATTCTTTCATTTTATTTATTATTTAAATTTATTTAAAATAAAAATAAAATTAAAAATTAAAATAAAAATAAGCTACTCCTCAATATTTAAAATATCGTTAAAGCCGGTGACTTCAAAAATATCTTTCAGCTCCTGGCTGACGTTCTTGACAGTCATGCTGCCCTGCTTGGCCATGATCTTCTGAGCCTTTAACAATACGCGAAGACCAGCCGACGAAATATAATCAAGCTTCTTCATGTCGATTATCAAGCTCGTGATCCCGTCAAAGCCTTTATTAACTTCCGCCTCGAACTGCGGCGCCGTGATAGTGTCAAGGCGTCCCTCTAACGCGATTACAAGCTCCGAACCGGCCTTTGATGTCTTAATTTCCATTTTTACATCATACTCCTTTAAATAAATTTTAAAATTTTAAAATAATAAAATATTTTAATTCAAAAATTCTTTTATGACTACTATCTCAACTTGACTTGCATTAACTCCGACTTGAATATCATCGGCTATATTTGCAATAATAGACTTCTCAAGCTCGTCCCAAGCCTCTTCCCAAGCTAAATTATTTTTATTATCTTTAACTTGATTTTTATACTTGCTCATCGACCACGAGTACATCATCTGCTGAACGTCCATCGCGCCGAGCAAACCGTAATTTATTGCGCCGCCGCCGTACTCAGTCTGTATTTTTAAAATTTCATTAACGCCGTGCAAACCAGCCTCGACAAGCTCTCTAACTTTCTCCATTACTCCGCGCGGAGCAATGTTCTTCTTGTTGCTCGACACTGCTATCAGCTCGCGCCGCTGCTCATAGTCAACTTCAGCATCGGCCTTAATAAAAATTTTAAAAATCCCGCCCTTTTTCCAAGTCAAAATTTGGCTATTCCATTCAGTCCAAAAATCAGCCTTAAAGTCCCCGCTCTCAGAATCATTTTCGCTTATTATAGCTTTAATCATTCCTAAAGTCTCTTCGGCTAATAAACGCATGTGAAATTTATCTTTCGCGCTTATATCAAGATTTTTTGCTAAATCTTCGACAGACTCTAACGCCTCTTCAATGCCGCCGCCCTGACTATCAATATTAATATGCTCTATATCTTTAATATCTAATTCTTTATTATAAGTCATTTTAATTTACTTCAATACTAATATAACTTCCTGATCCGCGTCATACGGCCTTGAAAAGTCCATAACCTTTTCGCGCTTTTCATTCACAGTTAAAGCCGAGCAGATCATGTCAATTCTTCCGGCCTCAAGAACTTCCGGCAGCATGTCAAATCTATAATCCGCGATCACAAGCTCTTTATTTAATCTTTTAGCAATTTCTGCGCTGAGCTC
>JAFSNU010000338.1 GCA_017447325.1 Synergistaceae bacterium
AATGCCGGCGATTGTAATCGAAAATATAAGCCTTGAGCGTGAAGTTCACGGCGATATTTGGAGCGTAAAAATTCCTTATCTTGACAGGGACGGCGAGAGATTTAATCTGCGTTCGCTTGATATAACGCGAAGAATTAAGACTGGCGGCTCGTGGTATTTCTTTGGCGATAATGGATTTTTCTCGAACGATATTCGTGTCGCGCATGTTAATAAAATACGCGGCACGCTTGAAGTGCTTGATAATCAGGGCGGTCGTATTTGGAATTTAGAGAGCCCGAGCTTAAACTGGATTGAGAGCGAGGACGCTATCGACTTTCCTCAAGGGCTGACTGTTTATGATCAAGAATTTTTGTTAGACACGCCTGAGGCGAATATAAATAAGTCAGGAGTTGTTTTATTAAAGCGCGGCGGAGTTATAACTTGGACGAAGCCGCTGAAATAAATTATAATTAAAATAAATAATTTGAGAGGATGAGTTCGAGAGCTGAAAATGATTAAAAATTTTAAATTAATTTTAATTTTAAATATTAATATTAATTATGCGAGTGCTGACAGTGACATAATGAGCGAGGAAGAGGCGGCGGCGCTGCTTAATCTTAATCCCAACGAGCGTGTCGTGCTGAACGCAAATCGAGTTTCGTATAACGATATAACCGGCACGGCGAGCGCACAGGGCAAGGCCGTTTTAACTTATAAAGGCTCTAAGATCGAGGCCGAACGCATAGACTATGACGCGAACACGCAGAAGGTCGAGGCAATGCCTTTGCCCGGCGACGTAGTTAAATTATCGAGCCAAGGCCGGACTGTAACGGGCGATCATCTTGATTATGACTTGAACACTCAAGAGGGCGTATTACAGGGCGCGAGGACTAAACTTGCGGCGGGCGAGAACGGCGGGACTTTATTTGTTTACGGCGGCAAGATAGAAGTCATGCCTTGGGAAAATGCAGTCGAACAGGGATTAGTTCACGGCGATCCTACAAGTCCTAATGACTTTATCGCTCAGTGGCGCGACGTGACTTTGACTACATGCGAGCTTGATCATCCGCATTACCGGCTTGTGTCGAAAAAAATTTCGTTTATACCAGGCAAGAGCGTTATAGCAAAGAAGCCGCGTTTATATTTAGGCAAGACGTATATATTTACGTCGCCTTTTGACTATGTTGTGAGCTTGAAGAAGAGCGCGATGAAATATTCGCTTGTGCCGCATATTCATCACAGCTCTAAAGAGGGCTTCGGCGGCGGCATAACCGGTTCGTTGGGCTGGGACACCGGAACGCTTTCATTCGGACTTGCGGCGGCTCGAAAGACTGGGCTTGAATGGATGCTTGAGGTTGAGCAGGAATTGAGCCGTGAGTTTACGCTTATGGTCGGCGTTGACTATTCATGGGACGAAGTCTGGAACGAAAGAGTCTGGAGACCCCGGGCGGCTTTGACTTGGTCTAAAAATGGCTGGACTTCGCGTTTAAGATGGACTCATGACGAGTATATCGAAGACCAGAAAGACTCTAAGACTAAATATAAAGGCCGGCTCGACCGCAAGCCTGAGCTGACAGTGCGGACGCCTTGGTTTAAGACAAGTCCGTACTCATGGTTAAATTTAACGGCGATATACGGAGCTTACAGCGAAGAAATTTACGGCGCGTCGATAAGCTCGACTACAAGATACGGCCTCGAGCTGCACAGCTATTTTGAAAAAGAGTTATGGCCGAGAATAATATTTTTCTCGGACACGACCGGCGTAGCTTGGTTCTATGACAGGCATCATACTGATCAAGAAATGCTGCGGGGCTTCACGGGATTAAAATATAATATCGGCCGGATCGAACTTGCGACGGCTTACGAGAAGCGCCGCATCTGGGGCGAAAGCGCGATGCTCTGGGATCAGTTCAAAAAACAACAGCGCATTCATCAGAAAATTAAATTCCCGTTGTTCATGCTCAAAGACGGCGAAATTTATTTTGCGTTCAGGGGCAGCTATGACTTGGACGAGCACATGATTGACAAAGCTATATACAGCCTGCAGTGGGTCGTTGACTGCATGACTTGGGACTTGCATTACATCAACGACAGGGCGAAAGACGGCGACAATAAAATCGGCTTAACTATGTCGATTCACGCCTTCCCGAACACTCCGGCCTCGTTCGGCGACAACAACGAGAAGGACCCGTTTGACAGGCCGCAAGATTTGCCGAAAGATAAATAAATTTAAAATTTAAATTTAAAAATTAAAGCAGCCGTGTTAAAATTATTTAGCTCGGCTGTTTTAATTTGTTCTGTGAATTACTGATATATTTTTACGCAAAATGGTTCTTGCTATTTTTTTGATAAAATCGGCCTCGAAGTAAATTTTAGAATTTGGAGGTCTTATTCATGAAAAAATTTTTATGTGCAGTTTTATTTGTGCTTGTCTTGGCTGGCTTGTCCTATGCCATTGAGGACGCCGGAACTGTGTCGTTTCGGGATTTCGTAGCTCAAACTAGAAACTCTGTAAAACTTGAAAGACTTTATCTCAGCAAGTATGTTACTGTTACTGGCTGTAAAGTTTGGAAGATAGTAGCTGATGGCAATGACTATGGTCTGTGCACTTTGAGCGATGTTAAATTTTTATTCACGGCGGCTAATTCAGAGCAGATTGCCGATTTAGACAGGGGAGATGTAGTCACCATTAGAGGTATTGTTCAACACAATCAATACGGCTTTGTCACTCTTTACAACTGCGAAATAATAGAATAAATAACCCGTCGGCGTATTGTTCACGAAGAAAATTAATAAAATAACTCCCTTTTTACAAAAGTGTTTCTATATGTACAAACTTGAAGTTATCTGACAGACTGCCATTCCTCTTTGGAAAGGCATGTTATGTGTTCCGTTCGGAGAACGCCCTCTATGGCACAGGGCACATTATAGGCCGTATGATGATAATGAAAACCGCACTTCTCCTGAACACGCTTTGACT
>JAFSNU010000339.1 GCA_017447325.1 Synergistaceae bacterium
ATTTAAATCAAGATAAAACGCCGGAATTTAAATTAAAAGATTTTAGCATGTACATGCTGCCGGATGATTTTTATAAATTTGAGGAGCATATGCACACGCGCCGCTTTAGATACACGCTTAATACCTGCGAACTAAAGCGCATGGCTCACGAGTCAAAGTCAAGCGTTCAATCAGTCTTAACTGCAATAACAGCTCAGGCCGTGAATAACGCGTATAAAGTTAATGACGGCGAGTTAATTACTTTATTCGAAGTCGTTGACTTGAAGCCTCGTTATAAAAATAGATCGCTCTCAAATTTTGCGGACGTGTTCCCCGTGCCGGTCACGAAAAAAATTTTGGAGCTTGATACGCTCTCGCAGGCTTATATAATTTATAACGCGCTTTCACAGCCGCAGCTTGAGCGTAAGCACTTGGACTGGGCGTTAAGTCAGGCCGTGAAAGTCAGACAGAGCTTGAACGGCCAGCCGGTTAATAATCCCGAAGACGTGCGCAAGTTCCGCGAAGGATTTTTCTATAATAAAAATTATATCGGCACGTTCTGCTATTCTAATATCGGCAGGACTTTAATCGAGGGCGGGCTTGAGCGTTATGTGTTAAACGCTGAAATGTTTATACCGGCGATAGTGCGTCATCCGTTCCTGTGCGTTTTATCCCATGCTAATAAAACTGTAATTACACTTACGCAAAGATTCAAGACCGACAAATTTCCGCGTGCTCTCAACGACGCGTTTATCAAAAATAATTTGAGCGTTAAATTCGCCGACTGCGGAACGTTTATAGGCGACTTGTTAATGTTCGATAAGCTGAAAAAATTTTAAAAAATTTAAAAATTAAAACGCCCGAGAAAATTTTAAAAATTAAAAATTCCCGGGCGTGATTTATTAATTATTAAAGATATTTTACTTTATTCATAAAGTCTTGAAAGTTCAGCGTGTGATCTAAATTATTATTATTATCGAAGACCATGAAATATTTAAAATTATTGCCGGCCATGCTCTCCCATTTTTCGCCCAAGTCCGATTTTAGTTTTGAATCAGCATTGTCTAAATGATCGCCTTTAGTCTCGATTAATAAAGTTATATTATTTTTAGTTCTGGCTATAAAATCGGGATAATGATTAATAAATCCGTTTAAATAAAATCCGCCGTTTGATGCACTCGCAGGGTTCCTGTGCCACCATAAAATATTTTCAAGGCTCGACAGCTGCATAGCCATATTATACTCAAGATTATTTACGCTTTTATAATCATCCTCTTCCGACACATAAAGCGTGTTGCCAAAATTTATGGGCTTGACAATCTCTATAGCGTCAGGAAATTTATATAAAGGCCGCGTGAAAATTTTTTTAATCGAGGCGTAATCGTAAAAAATTTTCATTGCATGTTCCTGCATAAGCCCGTCGATCTTTGACTTGATCTCGTCGGCATAATATATATTATTTATATAAGCGCTCCTTAAATCTTTATCAGAAATTTTCTTCACGGCGCGTTCAACATAACTTGCAATTTCAGCTCTCGCCAACTCGTTATATTTTCTGTCAAGGCTTGCCGTCAATTTTTTAATAAATTCAGCGCGTTTATCTTGAAAAGTTTTAAGCTCGTCAAATTTTTTAATTGTAAAATCTAATTCTCTGTCGGACACTGTCTTACGGATTAAACTATCATCTGAACTGTCAACGTCAAGCTCAACGGCTCGCTGTACCGGCATGTTAAAATTTACATCGGCGTCTTGGACAGTTAAATCAAAGTCGCTGCATAATAATTTTTTATCAAGCTTTAAAATATTTAATTCATCGTCATCGAAAGCTTTGCCTTGCTCTTCGTCGTTAATATTTATTACAAACTGCGGCAGTATAATCGGTTCTGCCGCAAAACGTTCTTTAATCTTAATTATCTTCACTATGTCATCATCTGCTTTATTATCTGCTTTATTATTATCTTCAAAATTTAATTCGCCTTGGCCGTCTGGGCTGACGCTTTGATTATTCTCGTCAACCGCGCTGCAGGCCGAAGCGTCATAGCCCTCGTTGTTGAGAGCCATGACTATATTATCAACGGTCTTTCTGAAATTTTCGGACGATGTGAACACGTAGCTTTTATTAAGCTCGTCTTTGTCAAAATTTTTTGTGTTGGGCTGACGTAAAATTCTTCCCAAAAGCTGCTCGACTTCAACCGGCGAATTTCGATTTGCAAGCGACGCTAATATATACGCGCTCGGACAGTCCCAGCCCTCGGCCAGCGCGTTTATAGTTATAACATATTTTATTTTGCAAGCTTTATCATTTAAATTTATATTTTTCAGCTCGTTAATCTCAGCCGTCTTAATTGCGATCTGATCTGGGCTGATATTATAATTTTTAATTAAATCCTGTTTGACTTTGTCGAACGTAGCACGATCCTCTGTCTTGCCTTTGCTCTCGGCCTGAAACAAAACTATCGGCCTTATCACTCCACCGGCCAAGCTCTCTAATGCTTCGCGCTTGGCTATCGCTCCGGAAATTACGTCCTTCTTGTCTTTAAAATTCACGACTTGAACCGGAAGTTTTACCATTTGCGCGGCTTTAAGCTTCGCCGGATTGGCGTAGGCAATTATATTTGCATTGCGAGGCGTCGCTGTAAGCTCGAGTATAAAGCTTGGTCGAAAATTTTCAAGCATCTCTTTACTCAGCGGCGTTTTAGTGTGATGACTTTCGTCGACTATCACAATCGGCCTGTAATGTCTTATGACTTGAATTAAAGAAAATTCGTTCGCGCCTGGCAAAACTTCATCATCTTTAATAGCATTTTCAAATTTTAATAAATTTCCGTTTTCTTGAAAGGCTTTATAATATTCCTTGCTCTTCTTCCTGAACGAGTCATAGCTTAAAATTAAAACAGACAAATTTTCTTCAACGCTTTGCGGCGAAAAATTTTCAGCGTTTAATAACTGCGTCTTATTATAAACTTCAACGATTCCAAAATCTTCATCTAGCCTTTGCCTGTACGCATGGTGCCTGTCGCTTAAATTTTTATAAGTCTGCGTTAATATAGTTTCAGACGGAACTAACCAGACTATTAATTTATTTATATTAGGCCTTAAATAACTGCATATAATATTCAAGCTTGCAGCCGCCATTAAAGTTTTGCCGCCGCCGGTCGGAACTTGAAAGCACACGCGCGGCACGCCCTCTATGTCGTCATGATAAAATTTTTTGCCCTTTATTTTTATATACGGGTCTGAACTTTCATCGCAAAATTTTTTATAAGCGTCCCACAGCTCAAGCTTAGGCTCGTTCGTAATTATCTGCAGAAATTTATCAAGATTATCCAGCGCGTCACGCTGAAAATTTTTTAGCTGCATTTACTCATCACCTCTAAATTTTTAAATTTTAAATTTTAACTGGCTTTAATATCGCGCATAATCTTTCGGAACTCTATATTATGCTCCGTCATGTACTCATTGCTCAAGGCGCATGAGTCAGCATAAATTATATAACGCTTGGCCTTGCCGTCAAAGCTCACGTGTTTATTTATAAATCTCATATCAAGGCGCGTAATCTTCTTTTGATTATAATAAAAATATATCGCCTTGTCATTATGAAAGCCGATAAAATAATTTTTGCCCGCAAGCTTTTTATAATTTTCGCCGGTCTCAGCGTGCCAGATATATTTATAAATCTCTTCGATCTGCAAATTTTTATTTAGCTCATTATTAATTATAACCGCCTCGCCGACTTCATAAAAGTCAAAGCTGCCGCCCGTGCCCTCAACATTATTATAGCCCTGCATTACGCGCTTTACTCTCTCAGCTGTGATATTATCTGCGTAGTCTTCAAGCTCGATTAAAATAAATTTGCGGCTGCCTCCGTCAAGCTTATTTAAATTCAAAACTGCGTGTGCTGTTGTCCCGCTGCCGGCGAAGCTGTCTAAGATTATCGAGTCGGGGCTTGAGGCGAGCTGCAAAATTTTTTGAATTAAGCTCGCGGGCTTGGGAGTATGAAAGACGTTATTTCCAAATATATTTAGAATTTCTTTCTTGCCTTCCTTATTTGATGACACATTGTCCCAATAATTTGATGTAGGCTTGCCTTGACTTTCAGATAAATACATAACGCGCTGCGGTATGGCGTTGCCGTCCTTTCCAAAATACACGCGATTATTTTTCAACAAATCTTGATAACTATGTTCGGGATACGCCCAAAGTTTAGTATGCTCCTTACCAGTTGGAGTTGTAATTGTATATTCATAACCGCCTCCGCTCAAGCCCTTTGATACTGTTATAGGGACTGGCCGCCAATAATCCAACGGGAACTCTGGCGTAGGAGTTTTGTACGATTTGCGTATATATTCATCAGATAATTTCTCAGAAGCTAATTGCAAATTCTCGCTCTTGCTGTAGCATAAAATATATTCGCCTTGTATTGAAACATTTTTTGAATCAGGCGATAACTCTTTCTTACGTTTCCAAGCAATATTCGCCACAAAATTATTAGCTCCAAAAATCTCATCGCAGATTAATTTTAAATTTGCCTGCTCGTTATCGTCGATTGAAATAAAAATTGCGCCGTCGTCGCTTAATAATTGCTTTAATAATTGCAATCTGGGATACATCATGCACAGCCATTTATCATGGCGCGTTAAATCTTCGCCCTCTTTGCCGACGACTTCGCCAAGCCATTTTTTAAATTTAGGGTCGTTCACGTTGTCGTTATAGACCCAGTTCTCGTTGCCGGTGTTATAAGGCGGGTCGATATACACGCATTTAATTTTCCCCGCGTACTCCGGCAATAAAGATTTAAGCGCGATTAAATTATCGCCGTGAATAATTTTATTTCCCGTGTTAATTTCACTATTCTCAAACAGCGAGTTAATCTTTGCCTGAAAATTATATTTGTGATTTAGCACGTGAAACGGAATTTTATTTGCGTGATTAATAATTTTGTCTTTCCCGAGCCAGTTTAACGTAGGCATTTTATTTCTTCACGCTCTCGACAAATTTATCAAACGCATTAAAGCCCTCGGCATTGCGCTTAAAGATTCCGCTGTGAGTTAAGACCTGCGCGAACACGTGTCCGACTTCGTTTCTAATCATGCTGCGCAAATCTTCGCCGCGCAAATTTTCATTTTTATATTTCTCACGCAATAATTTATACCAGGCGTCATGAATTTTAATATCTTCAAACTCGCTCAAGCTGTTTAATCCCTGTTCCCATACCTCGCAGATTCTCTCAAGCGAATTTTTAAGACGCGCCGGCAGGACCGCGAGTCCCATAACTTCTATTAATCCTATATTCTCTTTCTTAATATGATGAACTTCCTCGTGCGGATGATAAATTCCTAACGGATGCTCAGGGCTTGTTAAATTATTTCTTAAAACTAAATCAAGCTCGAATAAATTTCCGTTGCGTCTCGCGATCGGCGTTATCGTGTTGTGAGGCACGCCGTCCGTCTCAGCTAAAATATTTACGCTTGCGTCGCTGTAAACTCTCCAGGTCTCCAAAATATCGCAGGCCTTGTTGATCAAAATATTTTTGTGATTATAATCTGCCCTTAATCTTATCGCCGACATCGGCCACTTAATGCGTCCGGCCTCGAGCCCGTAAAAGTCGTAAAGTTTTTCAAACGGCGCGCTGTCCATGGCGAACTTATAACGCCCGCCCTGATAATGATCGTGAGATAAAATCGAGCCGCCGACGATCGGCAGATCAGCATTCGATCCAATAAAATAATGCGGAAAAATTTCGATAAAGCTTAATAAATTTTCAAAAGTCTCGCGGGCAATCTTCATCGGCCTGTGCTCTTCGCATAAAACTATGCAGTGTTCGTTGTAGTAGCTGTAAGGCGAGTACTGCATGAACCAGTTTTCTCCGCGGAATTTTAACGGGATTAATCTTATGTTCTGCCTCGCGGGATGATTGATATGACCGTAAAATCCTTCGTTCTCGCGGCACAATAAGCACTTGGGATAACCTGACGACTTAACCTGCCCGGCCTTCGCTATGTCTCTTGGATCTTTCTCCGGTTTAGATATATTTATAGTGATGTCAAGATCGCCGAACTCGGTCGCGCTCTTCCAAACTATATTCTTTGCAGTTCTTGCGGCTCGAATATAATTTGACGTCACGCCTAACTTATAAAAATAATCTGTCGCAAGCTCGGGCGAATTTTTATATAAATTATTAAACTCGTTTATAACGTCCGACGGCCTTGGCGTTAATAATCCCATTAAACGCGTGTCCAATAAATCGCGCTGCGCCGTCGTGTCCTCGATTAATTTTTGCGTCACAGCCCAGTCCAAAATTTTATTCAAAATCTCGTCAGGCGAGTTCAAATTAAATTCTTCAGGCTCTAACTCTTCGCGATTAAAATTATTTAAATTTAATTCGCCGATTAAATTATTCGCCGCCCAAGTCACGTCATTTAAATCTATCAAATTATTTTTCAACGCAAAATTAATCAGCCTGTTTAACTCATGATTAATATCTGTCATCAAAATTCCCTGCCTTTAAATTAAATAATTAAATTAAACGCCGCAGGCTTTAAAGCTTACGGCGCAAATTTTAAATTATATTTTAAAATTATTAAATTACTCGGCCTGTTCAGGAGCAGCTGCCGGAGCTGAAGCCGGAGCGGGTTCTTTCACTCTGCGCTCGTTGGCCTGTATCTCATCGCGTATTGCGTACGGGTTCGGCATGTTCGGCGCGACTATCTCCATTCCGTCCGTTCCCGACGACGCAATCGAAATATTGCCGAGATTTAAAAGTCTCTGCATTAAAGTCTGTGTGACGACAACCGTGCGAAGATTTTTATAGCTGATCTCGACCGACTTTAAACTCAAAATTCCCGTGTCATAAGCAACTTCGTCCGGCCTGACGTACAAATGCGCTCCGATAGTTTTTAATTTCATGTAAATCACAAGCGCAGTCGAAATAATAATCCAAAGTATCCACACGCCGAGCAGATATTTATGCTCAGTCTCAATGGACTTGACGAAGCTTAACAACAAAGCAACGACAAATAAAACAACGATCGTGAGCATGCACTTGTAAGAACTTCTCATCGCCGGCACGTATTCATGCGTCTCTAAATTTTCGGACATTTTAAATTCCTCCCGAATTTAAATTTTAAAATTTAATTTATTATAGCAAATAATTTAAAATCGTAACTTTATTTAAATCTTCAACGTCAATGCCTAATTTAATATTTTTATTTTTGCCGTGATAGTCGCTTCCGGCTGAGATTAACAAATTATTTTTTAACGCTAAACTCGCCAGATATTCGCGCCTTTCAAGATTATATTTCGAGTAATAACATTCTAAGCCTCGCAAGCCATAAGTTTTTAACTCGATTAAACTTAAATTTAACAATTCCTGCGAGATCTCAGGCTCGCCCTCGCCGCCGAACGGATGCGCCCACACTGGAACGCCGCCGGATTTCAAAACTGCTTGAATTGCAAGCTCAGCGTCAACGCGTGTGTCTCCCGATTCAAATTTATTTATAAAATTTTTAATCGCGTCCTCTTTATTAGCCGCAAAGCCGTGCTTGACGATTAAATTTGCAATATGCGGCTTGCCTGATGCTTTATTATCACGCAAAATTTCTATTTCTTCAGCTTTAAAATTAATTCCAAAATTTTCACGCAAAAATTTTAAACGGCGCTCAAGCTTCACATGCCTTAAATCTTCAGCAAGCTGCAAAATATTTTTAAAATCTTGATTATCATAATCATAATTAAACGCTAGAATATGACATTTAATATTTTTAGTCTTGCACGAGAGCTCAACGCCGCGAATAAATTTTAAATCTTTATAATTATTTAATTTACTCTCAATGCGTTTGACGCCGTTAATATTATCGTGATCCGTCAGCGAGAAAATTTTAATATTATTTAAAGCTATTAAATCAAGTAAATTCTCCGGCTCGTCCGTTCCGTCCGATTCAGAGCTGTGCATGTGCAGATCAATTAGCATAATTTTATTTTATTTTATAATATCTATCTCGCCCATCCAGTAATAGCCCCAGGCTGAAGTCTGCTGTGCAAGCGCCGGAGTGTCGTCTGCGTACCATTTGAAATTAACTTGCGAACTCTGCGACTTGACTAATTTATTTAATTCATAAAATTTCCCGCGGAGAGTGCTGGCCGGTCTGTCTCTAACTAAAACTTGATGCCAGGTCTGGCCTGTCCAAATATAAAGAATTTTCGGGCTGTTGCCTTTCCATGCGACGGGCACAGCGGGCTTGCGCAGCACGCCTATCCTGTCAACACTGTCGCGCCAGTTGCCGATCGCCATGAATTTATAATTATAAGTCCAGTCCGGAATATAAGTCGAATGCGTCTGACCGTTTGCTAAAAATTTTGCGGACGGCGAGCCCTGCGTCACTCGTGCGCTCGTCATCTCAGCGTTCGGCAATTTTCTTAAAGCTGAAATTTGAGCCTGTTGAACCCAAGGAGTTAATCCTGCCATCGACGGTACTACAGAACCTACTATATAACTCGTTGGAGTTAAGTTCGGCCCGTTCGACGTTCCATAGACCCATACGCCGTCCTTATTTCTCCTGACCGGGTAGCCGTCGAAAGTCACGTACCAGTCTTTTGGCATGTTATAGGGCCTGAACACGTAGAAATTCATTCCAGCATAGGCCGGCTGCTGAACCAACAGCGGCTCTGCTATATAAACTTTCGCCTCAGCTCTTGCACTTGTAATTAAAATTAATATTAAAGCTAAAATTTTTCGCATGTTAAACAAAACTCCTGAATAATTTTATTTAGTCAAAGAAATTTGGCCTAACCAGTTATAGCCCCATGAACTTGCATAGCCGGATAACATCGCGGTATCTGCATTGCTCCACACCGCGCCTTTATTCGACCAGACGGCCATCTCATAAATTTTATTTCGTATTAAGTCAGCGGCTTTAACTCCGCGCTTGTTGTAAATCTGCCGCCACTCCTGGCCTGTCCAGTAATAAATCACCTGCGGCTTGTCGCCCTTCCATGCTAACGGGATTTTCGGCCTCGTCAGCACGCCTATTCTGTCAACGCTCTTGCCCCAGCTGCCGATTGCTTTAAACATGATATTACTATCAGCCCACGTGCCGTAATTATTATTAAAATTATTATTATTAATATTATTAATTTGATTTAAATTCACGACAGCCCCGGGCGCGACGAGCGGCGCGGACGGACTTCCGCCCCAAGGCACAAGCCCGACCGATTTAGGAATTACAGAGCCTACAACGTGAGCAGTGGGCGTGAAGCTCACTCCGTCAAAACGTCCGTAAAGCCAAACGCCGTTCCAGTTTCTATACACCGGGTAGCCGTCGTACGTTAAAAACCAGTCTTCAGAATTGGACGGCATGTTGTCCGGCCTGTGAACGTAAAACTGCATTCCCTTATAGGCCGGCTGATCAACTAAAATCGGCTGGGTTAAACTGCGCTTAATATTTTTATTTCTTGATGTACTCGCAGTTTGTTTAATTTTAACAGGAGCGCGGCGTCTTGA